>NZ_JAMXOT010000233.1 GCF_024220515.1 Oscillatoria sp. HE19RPO | reverse complement strand
CCGCTTCATTGGCAATTTCTGCCAGCCCCCACCCGAAGCTGGCTAGATATAATACTCAACGCCTTAAGCAGAGCATGACCCAAGAGATTATAGGGATCTTCAACCTTACCTGCACCCCATAATGGAGAGGAATCTAATGCAGCTCTTAACTTAGCCGAACCAAAGCCTCCTTTGAGCTTGGCAATTTCTACAGTACGGTCAATTAAACGCTGGTCAAAGCCTTTTTTAATTAAGGCACTTCTGAATCTTATTAAAGTGGCTTTACTGAATGGGGGTTTTTCACAGTTCAGGCCATTCAGAACTAATTACCATCGCAGATCCATGACTAGCTCTTCAATCACTTCATCGTCAGAAATCCCCATATAAGCTTGGAGAATAGTGGCTAAAGCCAATTGTGCTGGTGCGATGGGACAGTAGCCCATTGTGCTGTCTTTAAAAATTGTGGCAAGTTCTTCTTGAAACTCATCATTGAATATGTACAGACGGTTCAGGCGAAGAAAAGTAAACAGCTTGGCTTTTTTGATGCGATTAATAATTACCTGTTCTGAATCTGATAGCTCTACTGGGGGATGCCACAAAGGAGGACGCATAGACTTTAGGGAGTAATGAGCGCTTAATTTAATCGGGTCGTCAATTTCAGTTATGCATAGTCGAGTCGTTTTGTCAAGACCGGGTACTGAACCGACGACCTGGAACGGAAGAAGTGTTCAGGAAATATTGAATCGGGAACCGCTCATCTGGACGAGTCTGTGCCAACTGAACATCAGGGGAGAATTTAGCTAAAATGTAGCCTGGGGGAGTGCGATCGCCACCTGGGTTTTATCCTGGGGGAGAACCAGGCCGAATTCAGGGCCATATCCAGGCAGTCGCCCCCTTCAATGCCAGGAATCGGAACCCAAGCAGAGGGCAACCTGCCCAGGGGAAGCTGAAAACAGGGGCCAGGAGTCGGGTCAGGAGAAAAAGGAGTCAACCCCTCGGGATAGAACGGCAGACCATTCAAAGGTGGGGGTACCCGGAAACCGGCGATCGGCATAAAAATTGAAACCGAATCATTTTGATACCGGATAATTGCTAATCTTTAATGGAGGTTTAAGAACTGGCTTCGACGGATGACCTTTCCCAAAAGCCAACCGGGTTAACCCATCGGTAAAGAATAGCAGGGCAAAAATCAAGCAATCTCGATGGGTTCCGCTACTAATGCAGCTAGAGGGTCAAGTAACCGAGGAAATTGCCAATAAGTTGGCAAGACCCTACAGTTAGGAATGATAACTGCAAGTTATAGTGTTCTTGAGACGTGCAGTCAGAATATAGGGTAATGTAGCTTCTGTGAGTTATTGCCTGAATCCCAAATGTCCCCATCCTAATGAACCAGCCAATGCGAACCAGGTCAAATGCGTTCACTGTGGCTGTGATGTACTCCTGCAAGGACGGTATCGGATTATCAAACCCCTTGGCGGTGGAGGCTTTGGTAAAACTTTTGAAGTGGATGACCAAGGTACCATCAAGGTCCTGAAAGTATTGCTGCAAAACCATGAAAAGGCAGTAGAGCTTTTTCAACAGGAAGCCGATGTGCTCAAACGGATCAACCATCCGGGGATTCCCAAAGTAGAGCCCGATGCGTACTTTGCGATCACACCTCCGGGGGAAACTGAACCGATCCACTGCTTAATTATGGAAAAAATCAGTGGGTTGAACCTGCGGGATTGGATGAAAAAACGGGGAAATCGGCCCGTCACCCAAAACCAAGCCATTGATTGGTTAAAACAAATGGTGGAGATTCTCGATCGCGTCCACCAACAAAACTTTTTCCATCGGGATATCAAGCCCCTCAACATCATGATTCGCTTGAATGGACAAGTGGTGTTGATTGACTTTGGGGCCGCCCGGGAAGTCACGAATACCTACTTTGCGAAAGTGGGGCAGGGTCAAAACATTACCGGCATCGTCTCTCCGGGCTATACGCCACCGGAACAAGCCAATGGTAAGGCAGTACCGCAATCAGATTTTTATGCTTTAGGCCGGACCCTAGTCTTTTTGCTCACGGCGAAACCGCCTACAGCCTTCTCAGAAAATCCTCGGACGGGAAAACTCGTCTGGCGCAATAGTGCACCGCAGATTTCCAAGTCTTTTGGGGATGTCATTGATTACTTAATGGCCCCTTTTCCGGGAAAACGGCCTCAAAGTGCACAAGCTATTTTGCAATGTCTGGCAGAGGTTGACTTGACGCCGCCGAATGGGGAAGTTGGGGATGCGAACACCGGAATCGGCACTTCTGGAACGCGGGGGAATTACAATACAGGTTCCCATAGCAACTCGAAATCAACCGCTACGGAATCGAGAAGACTGCGATCGAAATATAAACCCGTCTACCCCCCGAAGAATAGCAGTAGTAAAAACCGATTTTTGAAAACAGGGGGCAAAAAACCCTGGATTTCCGCGATCTCCATCCTATTAGTCCTGTTGGCCACCTCTCAAGTCTATGGCTATTGGCGATATGGACTATTTCCCGCTAATCCCGTCGGACTCCTGATCAATATCCCCAGCAGTCTCTTTTTAAGAAAAAGTATCCGGGAAGTGGGTCAAGTTCAGTCGCTCGCCATGAGTCCGGTTCCCGACGCTTCCAGTCAATCCGAAGGGGGAACCTTTGCCAGCGGAAGTTTTGGCACCATCCGCATCTGGAATCTCAACAGTGGCGAATTGCTGCACACCATTGCGGCGCATAAAGACTGGGTAAGGACCCTAGCTGTGAGTCCCAATGGTCAAACCCTCGCCAGTGGTTCCGCTGACAAGACGATTCGATTATGGAACATGAATAATGGGTCCCGAATGCTGACCATCGCCGGACCCGGGGCTCATTGGGGTCCCGTGAATACCCTGGCGTTTACTCCCGATGGTCAGCGGTTAGCCAGTGGATCCGATGATAATACGATTAAGATTTGGGATATCAGAAGTGGGACTCGCCTCCGCACCATTCAGGCAGGATCTGCGGTGAATGCGATCGCCTTTACTCCCGATGGCCGCCGAATTATTAGTGCGGCCAATGACAATACCGTAAAAATTTGGGATTTAGCAACCGGCGCGAGACTGTTAACCCTGCGAGGTCATGCTCATCCCGTTCTTTCCCTAGCTATCAGTCCTGATGGTAACACCCTCGTCAGTGGCAGTCGCGATAATACCATTGCAGTTTGGGATCTCAGAACCGGAGAAAGACGCTATCAGCTTAGGGGAGATTCCAGTTGGGTGAGGTCCGTGGCGATCGGTCCCGAGGGTAAGATGTTGGCCAGTAGTGGGGGGACCATCGAAATTTGGGATTTAGCTAGTGGAACCAGGCGCTATCAGCTTACAGGTCATTCTAGTTATGTCAGTGGAATTGCGATTACTTCTGATGGGAAAACGCTCTTGAGTGGTTCTCCGGATGAAACTATTAAAATTTGGCGCGTGCCATCGGTGAGTCAACCTTAAAAATTAACTCCTGTCATGGCATCCCCAACCGGAGTCTTCTTCATTTGTTCTGCGATCGGCCAATGCTATGAAACTCAAAACCCTAAAAGGCTTGCATCTGATTTTTCAACTCAAAGGCTCCGTCATTCCCTCTATTTTACCTCCGGTTTTATGTAGTGGTTTATTTGGATTAATTATCTCTATATTATATCGCTTCGGTTATCCCGTTTCTTGGCCCGTCTTAGAGGGATTGGTTCCCACCATTGTACTAGGATTATTGTTAGTTTTTAGAACCAATACAGCTTACGATCGCTTTTGGGAAGGACGAAAAACCTGGGGAACCCTGGTTAACTCGGTTCGCAACCTTTCTCGGCACATTTTGGTAGCCATTGGTGAAAATAATCCCGAAGATACCACGGAAAAAGTCAATCATTTGAGGTTGTTAGTTGCCTTTGCCGTGGCTACTAAATTACACTTAAGAAAGGAACCCATCAAGCTGGAAGAACTACAAGGTTTAGTTTCTCCAGAACAGTATGAAAAGCTCAAAAAGATGAATCACCCTCCTCTGGAAATTGCCTTTTGGCTGGGAGATTACCTTCAAAAACAATATCGTCTGAATAAACTAGATATTTATCAACTCACCACCATGCTCAAGCTGTTAGATACAATGGTGGATACCTTGGGTGCATCAGAACGGATTTTAAAAACGCCGATGCCTGTAGCTTATGCTATCCATTTGAAACAGCTTCTCCTCATTTATTGTCTGGCGCTGCCGTTTCAAATTGTCAGTCACTTAGATTTATGGACCGGACCCGTTGCTGCTTTAATTAGCTTTACTTTATTAGGCATAGAAGAAATCGGAATTCAAATCGAAAATCCGTTTGGATATGATTCTAATGATTTACCCCTGGAGACCATTTGCTCTACCATGCGGGTCAATATCGAAGATTTGATTTCTCTATCGGCCAACGCTCAGGCTTCAGAAAATTTTCCCAGATTTTCCGACCATTATCCAATGAAAAAAGACCATTAAAGTTTTATTAACAGAAAATATTTTTTATATTTTTATCTGATATAGCAATTTTCATATTCATGAGGTACGTTGACTCGATCCCCCCTAGGGCGTCGGTACAGTAAAGGTTAGAAACCCGGTTTCTGGTCCTAATCTGTTGCGAATCATCAACATCTGGGTTAAGAAACCGGGTTTCTTGTCCTAGCGGATCTACTACTGAACCGACGCCCTAGCCCCCCTTAACAAGGGGGGAACCTGTCCAGTCCCCCTTGTTAAGGGGGATTTAGGGGGATCCTCCATATACTTCACCAACCAGAGAAAGGCTATAAAACATCAGCTATCTCTTCCTTAACTTATTTTTGAAAAGGGAGAAATAATCTACCTTACAGGATTGAAGTATCAACTCACCCAAGCGGTTGGGGCAATTTATAAATTGCCCCAACCGCTTGGGTGAAATCCCCTTGACAGGAGATAATATTGCCCTCAAATACCAACTAAACGAGCCGGAAAATGAACGGATAGCGGTAAATCAAAGTGGGGTCCGAGAGAACCTTCACAATGGCCATAATCGGCAGAATCCACATAGCGGCTAATAAAAGAAACAGGAGAGGAAACCCAATCAGGATCATAGTCAAGATGCCAAAGACGACGCCATAGAGATAAATATTGAGATGAAAATTGATAGATTCTCGGGCATTCCCTTTAACCACCGGGTCCTCGGACAGAAACAAGATGGCGATCGGCAATCCAACGGAAAGAACTGTAGCACTCAAAAAAATCGCTCCATGAGACAAAACCGATAACAACTTTCGTTTATCTGAATCGTACATAAAAAATCCTCCAATATTGCCGATCGCCTTCTACTCCCGTTATAACACGCGGAAAATAAAAGGATACTCGAAGGGGCGGTCTGGATTTCCGAACACCTTGAGCAACGCAAACGCCGTCAATCCCCAATGGAGAACAAATCCAGCAGGGGCGAGAATAAATCCCAACAAGCCAAAAGTCAGAAAACTCAGGGCAACAATCACCGCACCCCAAGCCCAGACATTCAAATGAAAATTGATAGATTCTTTGGCATTATCTTTCACAACCGGGTCATCGGACACAAATAAAATCGCCAGAGGAATCCCAACAGACACCAAAGTTGTACTGAAAAAAATTGCCCCATGAGACAGCAGGGATAACAGCTTGCGTTTGTCTGCATCGTACATGAATTGAACTCCTTATTATGATTAAACTTCCGTGAAAAATCCCTAGGGATATGATGCGATCGCCACCCATCTCGGATGAGGTCGCCTTTTAATCTATCTCAATTTTGCAACAGCCCGAGTGATCCAAAGGGGGGAAACTTCCCCCTATTCTATTGATGATGTCCACACCCCTTAAGACAGTTGACAAACCAAGCCCGATACCGCACCTGACTCAGATCCACCTCGGGAAAACTCCCGGGTCCCAAAAACTCTCGGACCCAGGGACCCAGGGCTATCCCTCACAGATTCGGGCTAGGAATGATTTAGACTGGCTATAGAGCATTTAAGAATCGAGACTGAACCATCCCCCACCTTCTCGATTCTGACTGTTTAGTTCTCGTTGAACCTCTTGGTTCATCTACCAATTGCGAATCGATGGCTATGGAACACTCGGATCTCCAAACAGGGTTGGCGGCGCTCAAACAAAAGAATTATGAAATGGCGATCGCCATTTTATCCAAGGTTTGCGAACAAGAACTCCATCAACCCACCGTCGATCGGGCGACGATGGGGTTGGTCATGGCCTACAAAGGGAACCGCACTCAGTCTAAGGCGATCGCCTTATGCCAAACCTTGACCGCATCGGACAGTCCCAAGGTCAAAGACTGGGCCGTGCGGACCCTGGCTCAGTTGAATCAATCGGCTCCCTCTTCACCCGGATCTCAACCCCAGACCCCGAAAACGGTCGATCGCCCCGGCAATCCGCCTTCCCCCCTCGGAGGAGATCCCACCGGATTTGTGCCATTAAACCCCTCCTCTTCCGGACCTGCTCAACCCTCCCCCCTCAAGAACCCCACCTCCAAAGACATCATTTCCCCCCTCTCCCGGGGAAATTCCACGGGATTTGTCCCCCTAGAACCGGCTCAAGCTAAACCTGCGCCCCGGTCCCCCGGCAACCCACCCCCCCTGCCGCCACCGATGCCACCCAGACCTCCAGGAGGGGCCACCCCCCGGCTAGGAGTCAGTCCCTTAACTCCAGGCTCATCGCCACCCGCGCCGCATCAGCCTCCCAGGCCCCCGGTTTCCCGGCAGGATTCCCCACAAGTCCTCCCCTTAGAACCCGATACCGATGGGATCGATTATTTAACCTCCTCTACAAAGAAGGCTGATTCTTCACCTTCGGCAAGGGCATCGCAGTCCGGACAACCCTCACCGACTCCTCCGGAATCAACGGTTCCGACTCCACAACCTCGGCAATGGCGTCAGGCAGGACGGGCGCAAAACTGGCGCAAACTCAAACCCGTTAAACCAACTTATCTATTGTTTGCCCAAGTCGGCAGTGCGATCGCCCTGTTTTGGGTCCTGCGGATTTTCATGAATTGGGGAATGGCAACGGCGAATGACCTGTTCTATCGACTCCCCCTCTTAGGGCCGATCCAAAGTTTTTATCGAGACCAAACTTGGACCTTGTTGGGCGTACTTATCCTATTGCTGGTTGCCTCGCCCTGGTTGCTGGATTTACTGCTGCGCTTCGCTTATGGCATGGAAAAACTCCCGCCACCGAAACTCGGTAACTACAGTCCAGAAGCGCGGAAATTGCTATCCCGCTTTAGTTTGGAACGCAAGCAACCCGCCCTGTCCCTGGGGGTGATTCCCACCGATGCACCGATCGCCATGACCTATGGTTTTGCTCCTCGGTTCGCCCGAATTGTCGTCAGTCAAGGGTTATTAGAGCAATTAGAGGACGATGAAATTGCAGCAATTTATGCCGGTGAGTTAGGACATTTAGAAAATTGGGATTTTCCCCTGATGTCTTTGGCGGTGTTACTCTGTCAAGTTCCTTATGTGCTCTATTGGCAGGTGTCCCGGGATGGGGATAAGTGGTTGGACTCTCAGGAGTGGTTTGGCCGGGTGATGTGCCAGACGGCAGGGGTGATTTCCGCAGTCGCCTACGGGTTGTACTGGGTCTTGCGTTGGCCGGTTTTATTCCTGTCGCGCTTGCGGTTTTATTACAGCGATCGCGCCTCTGCCTCTTTAACAGGAAATCCCAATGCGCTGACTCGCGCTTTACTGAAAATGGCAATTGGGATTGCCCAGGATGTGGAGAAACAGGGTCACACCAGTTTTGTGCTGGAAGGATTCGATTTACTCTCGCCAGTCGGCTATGTGCAAGGGATGACCTTGGGGAGTTGTTCTGCCTATCATTCTTGGGAAAATCTTCTGGAGTGGGACCGCCACAATATTTACAAAAAATGGTTGACACTTCCCCAATCTCATCCGCCTTTGGGCGATCGCCTCACCCTCTTGGATTTATATGCGCGGTTTTGGAAGCTGGATGCTGAGTTGGATTTTGCTAGGGATGGCGCAGTGGCCCCCGCAAAATCTCCCCGTTGGCGGGTCAAACGCCTGTTATTACAAGGTGCACCCTATTTTGGTCTTCCCCTGGGGTTAATCGCTGGGTTGATGCTGTGGGGATTGGGCGCAGTTGCGGTGAACTTGGGGTTTGGGGCCCTGGATTGGGTGTGGGGCGATCGCTCGATTCTCCAGGGTTCTTTATTAATAGGGGTAAGTTTGGGGATTGTTCTGCGGATCAATTCCTTTTTCCCAGACATTACCTCTAAAAATATCCGCACCAACCCCAAGTTGCCCGAACTCCTCACGGATCCCGATGCCATTCCGGTGGATAGTTTACCCATTGGTTTGGAGGGACAACTCCTCGGACGGCGCGGAATCAGCAATTGGCTGGCGCAAGATTTAATTTTGCACTCCCCAACAGGATTAGTGAAGTTGCACGCCGCCTCCAATTTGGGGGTTTTTGGGTATCTTTGGTTTTTGTCGAAGCGTCCTAGTGATCTCGTGGGACAGACAATTTCGGCAGTCGGTTGGTTCCGTCGGGGTGCGACGCCTTGGATTGATCTGGACCGATTGACCACCGCAGAGGGCAAAACTCACGCTAGTGGTCACCCGATCTGGTCTACGATTTTGGCAGGAGTTGCGGTACTGTTAGGCGTTTACTGGATGTCTAAGGGGGGGAGCTAGGACAAAAGTGAAAGCCCGGACTCAGAATCCGTCCGGAATTTGTTACAATTCTTAATTAAACCCGTCCATCCTGGGGCTAATCTGGAAAAAACACTGGTTTCACCGTGGGTCAACCCCCTGGTGCAACTCAGGGTTGATGGCTTCCCATCCAGGGAAACAGCACCAGGTCCAACATAAGGGCGGGTTTTCCCTCGGAATTGAGAACAAGTTGAAACAGCCAACAAAATGGGCGGGAAAGGGGGAAAATATTTGACAGCGATCGGCTAATGGTAAAATTTATAGTCGGGAAATCGAAAAATTTTGAGTCAACTACTAGCTCACCTGCATAAGCTGTGATATTTTTAAGAGTGGCTCGATTGAGGCCAAAAAAAAGTAATGGGATGGGAGATAATCCCCCATTTCTGTTAGAGTGAGTAAGAGAGCGCCCATATTGAGAAACGCATCAACTTTACACTTGAGCCGTTTGAAGTTTACCTAGGTGGTATTAAGGAGAACGGGAGTATGCTCGTCGGTGGTTTGGAAGCCCCGAATCGAGTAGATGTTTCCTACAGCAGATTTTTATCAAAAGCAGAAGAAAGGAATCCTGAAAAATCCAATGCCCTCCTTAAAATTTCACCGAATTGTTACAAGCGTTCGAGGCAATGTGTTGGCGCGTATTTTTTTCGATAGGGTATGCCTGGGGTTGGGTGAGCAACAGTGAACCGATTGATAAAAGCCAAGCCGTTACTACTTTTACCCTTGTGCGATCAAAGGGTAATGAGAGGACAGGAAAGCTCTGGCTTTAAGTCGTTAACGACGAAGCCCCGAACCAACCGATCGAGTCAAAAAAGAAGGTTTTGTATTTAATTGATTTTCCAAAAGATAGGAGGTATCTCAAATGTCGATTCGTCTTTATATAGGTAATCTGCCAAAAGAAGTCGATCGCAAAGAACTGCAAGACGTCTTTGCTGAAGCCGGTGATTCTGTGACCACTAAAGTCATTACCGATCGCAAGACGGGCAAGTGTCGGGGGTTCGGATTCGTCACAGTAAAGAATGACGAGCAAGCCGACGAATTTATCGAAAAGTTCAACGGTTATATGTTCCAAGATACCCCTCTGAAAATTGAAAAGGCATTGCCTCGCAAGAAGGGGAAAGGTGACGAGGAACAAGAAGGCGCACCCACCGCAGAGACTGGGGAGGCGACTGCAACCCCCACCACCACACCGACACCCGCCGCAGCTAAGGTGGCTAAACCCACCACCGGAGGAGGGAATCGCGGTAACAAGTCGAAACGCTCAACCGGCAGCAGCAGCAGCAGTGGCAGTCAAGACTCGGATTCGGTCCAGCCGGATCCCCGTTGGGCTGGAGAGTTAGAAAAGCTCAAACAGATGTTGGCAGCTCAAGCCAGCAATTCCTAACTCAAGGGAATTTCCCACTCAATCTGCATTCAGGTGACGGGTTAACAGGGGGAAAAAATCCAATGGGTTGTTTTTCTTCAGCTATTTCCGCGATCGCATCTTCTGCGATCGCGGTTCTTTTTTCGGATTATAGATTTCCCGGGGTCCAAATTGCCCGAGGAAATTTTTTTCACAACACCCCCAAAGGGGTTTTTATCCTGTATAATCCGATTCATTTATAACCCAGAAGCGATCGCTGAAACCCTAAGAGGCTTTAGACATCATCAGATCCAAGCGCTCAAATGGCTGTTGCTGGAGGTGCGCCTCGGGACGAGCTAAACCAAATCCTTGGCCAAAATCTACCCCCAACTCCTGGCAAAATTGGACATCCTGAAGGGTTTCTAAGCCTTCTGCTAAAACGAGAATTCCCTCAGAGTGAGCCGACTCTAGCAAACTCTTGATTAACGTTTGTTTGAGGGTAAACTGGCTACAGCCGTGGATCAAACGTCGGTCTAATTTAACAATATCGGGTTTGAGTTCCATGGCATAGTGATCTACCGAGACACAACCACACAGATCATCCACAGCAATTCCAAATCCCCAGGCGCGCATCTGTTCGATAAGCCGTGGGAGTTTGTCACTTTGAGCTAAAACTTCTACTTCGGTTAACTCAAAAATGATTTGTTCGGGGCGCAATCCTAAGTCCAGAATTTGTTGTAAATTCTGTTCCAGGGAGTCCGGATTTTGAATAATGGCATTGGGTAAAAGGTTAACAAAAAACTGGCGATCGCTCTTTAAATCGGCAAGGGATTCGATACAAGTTGTCCGCGCCAGTTCATCAAATTCCTGGGATAAGTCCGTGGCGATCGCCGCCTCAATTAACATTCCGCCACTGTAGCACTGTCCCCGATCGCCCAGGGCGCGAGCCAGACATTCATAAGCGGTGATTTGACCCGATTTCAGGGAAAAAATGGGTTGATATTTAAAAAATAGCCCTTGTTGGAGCAGCAGTCGCAAAAACCAGGCATATTTGATGGAATTGGTCACGGAAATCAGCGGCTGTGCTTTGAGAAATTCCAACAGGAGATGGGTTGAGTCTAGGGATATTTGGGTGACACAGAACCGAGAGGCGTTTTGAGCCATCTCTCCCAACTGGTTGCTCAATTGCCAGAATATCTCCGTCAGTTGGCTCTTGGTCACGATGCGATAAAACAGGAGGGGGACTGCTGGAACGGGTTGAAATCCCAGGTTCGCCAGACAGGTTCCGGTGTCCGGGTCATTCGGCTGAATCAGCAGTTTGGGCCTTTCGCTTAAGAGAGTCATAGAGGACATAGTTTTTTAAATCTTTAATATTTGTTAAGAAATATGAATTTCTTGTAATCTATGATAATGCCTATCCGCTCGAAAAGCTCGTAACCTGAATCTCAAGCGGAGTTTAGGCTCATCTTTAAGCATGGGTTAAGGCGCGGGAAATCAACCGTTAGCGCCGAACGAACGATGGAGAATGGAGTGGAGATAGGATAAAAAGATGTTCAGTCCTTATTCTCTTGATATCACCGGATTTTCCGACTTTTGTCATCGTCCTCAAGAGGTAAATGAAGACAAACCTGCATCAGCCTCGTTCGTTCCTACAAACGAGGCTAACGAGGCTGATGCTAAAGAGTCATTAATTTGGCTTACCAAAATGTAGACACAAAAAATGGAAGTTTGCCGACTGAGGCTAAACTTCCATTTTTGCGGTGACTGGATGGTGGGGTTGCGATCGCATCCAGAAGCGATCGCCGAAAATCTCTATCTAAACCAGGTTTCCTTACAGAACTTGCGCCCTGAGCCATGCTAGAGGCAAAGAGATCATCTTGCGAAAACGGGGGACGACCGCCCGCTGACGAAATACATCGTATTCGTTGCGCTCGATCGCATCGAGAATTTGGCTGTAAAGCATCGTGGCGGACCAGACGGGCCACCGAGCATCGGGATTCAGGGCCAGAATGCCCTTTTCTGCCTTGACATAGAACTTGCGGGCGCGTTGAATTTGGAAACGCATCAGTTGCTGCCATCGCTCATCGACGACCCCATTCAAGAGGTCCTCTTCGGTGTAGTCAAACAAAGCCAGTTCCTCCAGAGGCAGATAAATCCGACCTCGGCGAGCATCTTCCCCCACATCCCGCAGGATATTGGTCAGTTGATTGGCAATGCCGAGGGCGACCGCCTCTGCTGATGGATCCGAAGGTTCGGAAGTCTCCCAAGGAGAGGACCGGACCACGGGGGCAATTCCCATCACCGGCAGGGACATTAAGCCCACGGTACCGGCTACGCGGTAGCAGTACAGCTCAAGGTCCTCAAAGGTTTGATAGCGACTGCGGTACAGATCCATGCGCTGCCCGGAAATCATATCCCGAAAGGGCTGGATATCCAGGGAAAAGCGTTCTACTGTATCCACCATCGCCACATCAGTATCTTCCAGGGGAGTTCCAGCAAAGATCGATTCGAGGTAACCCTCCCACAGATCTAAGGTTTCTGGGGTGGTAAACCGCGCCCCAGGTCCGTCCACCAATTCATCTGTGCGACGGCACCAAGCGTATATCGCCCAAATAGCCCGCCGTTTCGCTTCTGGCATCAACAGCGTACCCAGGTAAAAGGTGCGGGCATATTTCGCTGTAATTTGGCGACAGAGCTCATAAGCGTCGTCTAAGGAAGCCAGCGTTTTCATGCGTGGTTGTTCGGACAGTTGCAGCATTGGTTGCAAGCAAGGAGCGTCTTTAGATGCCAGAATTCTGGGTTGGGAATTCAGGGATTTTGAGTTGTAGGCCACTACTAATATCTAAATTCTAAAATTATTAATTCTGGGACTGACGGCTCGCAATGGCCTGCGCTGTCAGCTTACCAGAAAGTACGGCTCCTTCCATACTGGCAAGATAACGTTGCATGGTGTAATCGCCCGTCAGATAGAAATTGGGGATCGGTGTGATTTGGGACGGACGGTAATTTTGGCGTCCGGGAGTTGCTTTGTACACCGACCTCGGCGTCTTGACGACGTGATATTTTATTAATTTAGCCGGTTTGTTACCACAAAAGTGATCGGGAAATAAATTGGAGAGTTCTTTCATGGTGGCGTTGACAATTTCTTCATCGGATTTGGAAATCCAGTCCTTGGCTGGTGCGAGGACCAATTCCAGCATCGATCGCTCGGGATTGGCATATTCCCGACAGGTGTTGCTCATGTCCGCATAGACGCTCAGTAAGGGCGATCGCGAAAACAGCAAGTGATCGATATCCGTGAGTTTACAGTCAAACCACAGATGCACGTTAATCACCGGCACCCCTTCTAACTCTTTGAGTTGTTGGAAATATTCCATCTCCCACCAGGATGGCGGTAACATCAGTTTTAGAGGGTCCACGGGCATCGCCGAGACGTAACTATCTGCGGTCAAGATTTCCGAAGGGTTTCCCTCCATGCCTCGGACCTCAAATCCGCTCACTGCACCTTGTTCGTCGAGCAAAAACTCTTTAATGGGTGCATTTAACCGGACTTCGCCACCGCGTTCGGTAATGTAGTCCACGATGGGTTGACAGAGCCGTTCTGTCGGGGATCCATCTAAAAAGGCCATTTTTGACCCGTTTTTCTCTTGCAAAAACCGATTCAGTGCCGTCAGCAGGATGGTTGCGGAAATTTCATCGGGGTTGATGAAGTTGAGCGCCTTGGACATGGCGATGAAGACTTCTTTTTCTACCCGAGGTGGGATATTTTTCCGCTTCAGCCATTCGGAGAATGAATATTTATCCATTTTTTCGACATATTTCTGTCCCTGCACCATTGCTGGGATCAGTCCGATGCCAAACTGAATTTTCTCCGGCCAGGTTAGCATATCGTTATTTCCCAAGATTGCCATCACCCCATTCAGGGGGGCGGGCAGATCCGGGAAATCAAACCGGGAGTAAGTTCCTGGGGCCTCCGGCTGGTTGAAGATCATGGTATGTTCTTTCCATTGCAGCCGGTCTTCGATGCCTAGTTCGCCAAACAGTTGCAACATATTGGGATAGGCACCAAAAAAAATGTGCAGTCCGGTTTCGTACCAGTCCCCGTCTGCATCTTTCCATGCTGCTACTTTCCCCCCAAGGACGTCCCGGCGTTCCAGGACTATGGGGGTATGACCCATGTCAGTCAGATATTTCGCGCAGGAAAGTCCTGCTAAACCCGCTCCTGCGATCGCCACGCGCATTTGGTAATAATCCCCTCGTTGAGATTCTTTAAGATAGTGTTAAGTTTTTTGAGTTGCCTCTCATTATACCTTTGCAAACTGTTACATTTTCTTTTTTTACCTGCGTTTTTGCAAAATAATATTCTCGACTCCCCAAGGCGATCGCCCACTGCACCCTCTAATCCCCTCGGGTAACGGGGATAACTTCTTGTTAATTGAGTATCAACAATCTTTTCCCAACCGGACCCTCTCGGGTTTTTCTTTGAAAAAATAACAGCTTAACAATTCCCTCTTACCAAATTGTTATTTTTCCGCCGTCAAGCCTTTCCTGAATTGTTGGGGCAGGGCCGTCGTGAAATTCCGATCGCCCTGGAGTCGAAGGCCCTAAATTCAATGATATAATCTGCCATTGATTCGGTTTAGTGGAGTCATAGGCCGGCAAGGCTGACCCAATCCAGGGGAAGGGGTCCAGAGCACAGAGGTTGAAGCAGTCTAAGCATTGTTATGTCCAATGCGATCGCTGACTCGGACACTGTGATTTTGACTCTGAGTTCAACAGAATTTGGCGATCGCACTGAGCTTGGCCCGTGCGATGATAGAGATCCTTTGGGTTTTTACTGCCCATAATGTAGGACAGCGATCGCAAAAGGGTTCAGGATTCCTCCTGCCTCCTTCTAGCCCCTGGATTCCCACGGCAAAGGTCTAGTCACCCTCTGGTCCGATTGTCAAACGCAATCCCGTTAGAACCCGGGCTGATTCAGTGGCAGATCCCTCGGACAGAGGGATGCCCTCCCCAGGGCGAGTTCCATTTCAGAGCAAGCGGTCTTAAAGTGGTGCATCCTCTCCATAGACCCATCCGGTTTAGACAGATCAGAGCAATATAAAGGAGTAGCGATCGGGACAATCTCTTGACAGACCCATTATGACCCTAGAGAATAACCATTATTATCAACTTGTTAAGTTTTATGGGTTTACTCTTAATAATTCACTCACCTTGCCAACAGCATCTTGGCATTAAAAGAACGATGAATTATACGCCAAACCTTTAGAACCAGAAATTACGGAGGGAGCGATGAGTATAATTCTAATTGTGGATGATAGCGGTACGGTACGCGAAATGGTATCGGACATTCTGAAAAAAAGCGGTTTGGAAGTGATTGAAGCATCCGATGGAGTACAAGCCAAAGAACAAATTCAGGCCAAACCTCCGGATTTAGTCGTCACCGATATTGTCATGCCCAGAATGAACGGCTATGAACTTTGTCGATGGTTAAAAAATGACCCGAAAGCCCAGAATATTCCCGTTATCATGTGTACGAGCAAAAGTCAAGAATTTGATCGGTATTGGGGGATGAAACAAGGAGCGGATGCCTACATCACGAAACCATTTCGTCCGGCAGAACTGATTCAGACTATTAAACAACTCTTGCGCTGATCTGATCATGGAGTGGCGTCAGACTGTGGAGTAGCTGTCAAGCAACCGATGCCCTCGCCTGTTCGAGGGCCGGACCCTATTTTTTGGACAGTTTCACACCAGCAGAGGTAGTGGGGCCTTAAATTGATGAACCGGTCTATCCAGGGATCGAGTAGATAGATCAGATGGACTGGCATTGCGATCGCCCCTAGGGAGCCGTGTAAAAATAAGTTGGTCAATTACGACAAGACTCGGGGCTTAATGATATAGTTCCATTCACCTCTCCAAGAGTGGCGCTCAATAGCAATAGAATTAAAGTCTTGATCCGCCACTTTGATTCCTATTTCGTAGC
>NZ_JAMXOT010000232.1 GCF_024220515.1 Oscillatoria sp. HE19RPO | reverse complement strand
GTTTCTGCATGAATCTGTGACAATTGGCAAAAAATTCGGCAAGAAACCCGGTTTCTGGTCCCCTACCCAAATTAAGAAACCGGGTTTCTGCATGAATCTGTGACAATTAGCAAAAACTCGGCAAGAAACCCGGTTTCTGGCCTCTACCCCTACCTTATGCTCCCTAATAAAAAACTCCCTCCTCAATCGGAGAGAGTTCAAGGTTTAGGTTCAGCTTAAAAGTTAACTTGCCGGAATCGCAAAACCAGAGTCATTGATGGGTTCAGCCGACTGAGGCTCGGGAGTAGTTTCTGCGGGGGTTTCCGGTGCCTGCTGGCTTTCTACCGGAGGCGTAGCGGGTTCGGCGGGTTCGGCGGGTTCCGCAGGTGCAGCCGGAGTGGAGTCTGGGTTAATTTCCGGCAGGTTGATGTTGATATTCGAGGGGGCCGCAGGCTCAGGTGCCGGTTGTTCTGCGGGAGCCTCTTGGGTTTGAGAGTTGGGGACGGTGATATTGATATTCGGGGCGGGTTCCGCAGGCGCGGGTTCCGCAGGGGGTTGCTCTTGCTCCCCGGAAGTCTCTTGCGGGACTGGAATCACTCGTTCAATCAGAGTCCGTTCTCGCTCGATGGTGCGGGTGGGTGCGGGTTCGGCTTCCGGCTGTTGAGGGACCGGGGCAGTTGCTGGAGTAGAAGCGCCATCGCGTTGGGACAGATAGTACAGAGTCCCTACCCCTAATGCGACTAAGGAGGTGAGGATAATCCCCAAGAATAAACCTCGGGCGGAATTGTCGTTATCGCGCTCTCGCCGTCGATTTTCTCGAACGTTTTCCACGACTCGACCTTGCACATAACCTTGGTTATAACCGGCATTGGCTGCGCGATCGACTCGGGCCGCTGTCGGACTCGCCGGGGGTACGCTGACTTGACCATGCCCTTGAGGTGTAGTATTCACCCGATCGGGGGTTTGATTATGGGGTTTGCGTTCGTTAGATTTCATAATGAGTTCTATCAAAAGGATTCAACAAATGGGGGTAGGTAACGTCGGCATTTTGAGACTGGAAATAACCGGGGCATTGGTTCAGGCTTTTAAAAGGTTCCAACTGAATTGAAAACAAATGGTCTACCCGGGTTCATTTTCGAGTTCATCCCTGCTTCGGGTTGGACAATCCACGAGGTCAAAACACTCTTTCAATCAAAAAGTTTTTCACTGAATGGTTGCTGGTTCAACGGGTTCACAGTGGCACGTACACCCCTTCCTTGAAAAAAATAGTTTAATAATGACGGTTCGAGAGTCTGACCAGGGTAAAATACTGTCAGACGGGAGATCGATTGTTTGGCCCATAAATCCAAAGGATTCGAGGGCGCAAAACGGCTTTTGTTCGGGCTATCTTCGGGCCGATCGCCTTCTACAGAAGACGGATGGGCACAGGAGACGTGAGTTTACCCCGATGTCCCACTGAGTCTGGCCTTGGACCGGAGAGAATCCGTAGAAACTCTTAGGTGGATTGGCCTCTTGATGAGTTGAGGATTCAACTCTGCTGTAATTTCAACTGTACTGCTTTATAATCCTGTTCGGCTCCTCCCTTGGACGGATTGACAACCCATGTAATTCGGTAGAGGAATCGTTGAAAATCCAATCGATTAAAGTAAAATCAGGGAACTTTATTTTTGAATAAGTTTTTTGGTAAAAAGCCCAGAGGAAAGGAAGAGACTCCCCGCTCTAATCCTGGGTTTAAAATTTAGTGGGTATCGGGAACAATTTCGGCTGATTTCTTTGGTTTTATTCCTTGGGAACGAGGGGTTTTCCAAGAGAAACGGTTAGAGATTGCCCCAGGAGGGAGAACAATCCGGACCGGGTATCGAGAGTTTACTGGCGATCGGCGCGAAGAGACCCCCTGGATTTAAACCCTACTCCCACCGGCGATCGCAACTCAGGACCCCCCCACCTAAAAGAATCACATCCCAGCCATCCGAAAGCTCTCCCTCATTTTCCTGAAAACCAGAGAAAATGTGATATAATCCTACCGTGTGAGCCTCACAGAACAGTGCTGTCCTTTCACTCTAAAGACACAGATGCTTAAAACCACCTTAATTACAGGCTCGATTCTCCTAGGGTTTCTGTATATCGGATTTGGCGATCAATTGACCTTTTTGCCAAAAGAAATGCGGACAACCAGCACCGAAACTCGCACCAGCCTCACGAAATTTGGCACCGGACTCATTCCGAACTGGGTTTCTAACACTAAAGAGAAACCCGATGTGTTTGACCGAACAGAAGAACAACTTCAGCAAGAAAGAAAGGGTGAGTAATGGAGTAAACGGAGTCCCCAACCCTTTGCCCATTCCATTGCACCACAGACGCGCCCGAGGGCGCGTCTGTGCTTTTTCTCCTAGAACTGTACCTAGGACTGTAGCTGTAGGGGCTTACTTTTTCTTCAGCCAGCTAAACATCGCGCGCAAATCTTTTCCGACTTCCTCAATGGGATGTTCGGCTTCTTGTCGGCGCATGGCGGTAAATCCAGCCTTACCGGATTGGTTCTCTAATACGAATTCCCGAGCAAATTGTCCCGTTTGAATTTCCTTGAGAATTTTCCGCATTTCCGCGCGGGTGGTATCGGTGACGATGCGAGGACCGCGCGTGTAGTCTCCATATTCGGCAGTATTGGAGATACTGTCGCGCATGGTGGCGAGTCCACCTTCCACAATCAAGTCAACAATCAGTTTGACTTCATGCAGACATTCAAAATAAGCCAATTCGGGCTGATAACCCGCTTCCACCAAGGTTTCAAACCCGGCTTTAATCAAGGCACTGAGGCCCCCACAGAGTACCGCTTGTTCGCCAAACAGGTCCGTTTCGGTTTCTTCGCGGAACGTCGTTTCCAGGATACCGGCGCGAGTGCCGCCAATGCCTTTGGCATAAGCCATTGCCCGATCGCGCGCTTGACCCGTGGCATCTTGATATACCGCAAATAATGCCGGAACCCCTTCTCCCTGTTCATAAGTCCGACGGACCAAATGTCCCGGTCCTTTCGGTGCCACCATCACCACATCCACATCATCCGGGGGGACAACTTGTCCGAAGTGAATATTAAAACCGTGAGCAAAACACAGTACATTGCCTGCGCTGAGATTCGGCTCAATTTCATGTTTATAAACCGACTTTTGGACCTCATCCGGCAACAAAATCATAATCCAATCAGCAGCTTTCGCGGCGTCAGCAACGCTATGCACGGTCAATCCGGCGTCTTTTGCTTTGGTGGCTGATTTGCTGCCCGGATACAGCCCGACAATGACGTTCATGCCACTATCTTTCAGGTTGAGGGCGTGGGCGTGACCTTGAGAGCCGTAACCAATAATTGCAATGGTTTTTCCGGCTAATAGGTCCAAATTTGCGTCTTCGTCGTAGTACATCCGGGCCATAAACAGACGTCTCCTTCCAGCAAGCTTCGTAAATATTGCAAACTTCGTATTGTATCAGATAAGGGGAAAGATTCCAACTATTTGTAGGGGCGCAATGCTTGCGCCCTACAAAAGGGCGCAAGCATTGCACCCCTACAAATCCACCTGGATCCGGATCAGACCCCTGGGTTTCTCCTGGAGGCGGCTTAACGCTACCCTAGAAATCGTAGGCTCGACATGATGTCCTAGGAAGGATAGAACCAATGGATGAAGTGGTAAAAAAGGTGGCCGCTTTGGGACTGCCGGGAATTATTCTGGCGATCGCAATGGCAACGACGGGATTAACAGGTTCAGCCGCGATCGCCGCTGCTTTAGCAATGTTGGGGGGTCCAGCCGGAGTCCTCGGTGGCATCGGCGTTTTGGGGATCACCGGGTTAATTGCGGAATATCTGACCCGAGAAAGTCTTGAACAGTTGCTCACCGATGTCTATCGGGTGCGGGCTCGCACCGAACGCACCCAGACGGTTTTAGGGGAGTTGGAGTGGTTACCGATTTCTGAGGAGTTGAAATCTCGTCTGGAATGGGAAGTGCGACAAGTAGGCAACCAACAGGCGAATTTTGCCACCTCAATTGGGCCCGTGACTCAGGAGGCGATCGCCCTTTTAGAGCAGGTTAAGGGCATCAACTATGCTTCAGACAGCGACTTGAAAAATTCTCGCCCAATTTTTGTTCTCCGGGATGGGACCGTGGTCCGCATCTGGAAAAATTGGCTGGGAATTGACCATATTTTCCTCGCAGATACCCAGGGGAATATTATTTATGGGGGATTTGTCAATTGGGTGGATAGCGACTCCCTGAATGAGGCGATCGCCCGGATTCGCACGGACTTTACTTAAAATCAGAACGGCGGCCAATTTGGAGAGGGACCGTTGAGTGCACAGCTACAGGACTTAGGCAATCTTTAACCTTAAAACCTAAATGTAGAGGCGATTCGCGAATCGCCTCTACATTTAGGCAAAATCTCCGTAAGTCCTGGGGTAATTCATCACTTGCCCCGACTCGGAACAGATGCGATAAACTATCTAAGGGTGTTCCAACAAATAAATTATCCAAATCCCGATGATTAAGCACCTAACAAGACTGTATTAGCCCGCGCAGGCGGGCTTCGTTCGTGTAGCCCCAGGCTTCAGCCTGCGGGTTTTTTGGGTATTTTATTTTTTTGAGTTCCCTAAAACTGACGCCAGTGGTGTGTGTTGTGACTCAAAAGCGAGTAAACTTCAACAACCGAAAACCCCCGATGCCACCGGGTACCTTGTCGGCACTGAATTATTATGCCTTGCTGGGCCTTTCCAATGGGGCAACGGTGCCGGAAATTCGCCGCGCTTATCGGGAACTGAGCAAGCGCTATCATCCCGATACCTCCTCCCTTCCCCAGGAGGAAGCGCGGGAAAAGTTTCAACAGCTTAAGGATGCCTACAAGACCCTGAGTAATGACCGAGAACGATATCTCTATGATGTGAAATTGAGACTAGAGCGGGACGGAATTGGGGGAAATGGGGTCTCTTTACCCCCGCACTGGAAACGCACCCCTGATGCTGCTTATGGGCGGTCTCCAGGGACGGGTCGAGAGCCATCTGAGCGTCCTTTGTCCGGTGGGGAGTTGTTTGTCCTGTTGATTCTGGGGATCACGTTGATCGGGTGTTTGTTGCTGGCGATCGCGATCGGGTTAACGCGAGAAAATGTCCCGTTACCCTACTTATAAACTTATTTAAGCAAGGCTAAATTTCCTATGACAATACCTTCATCAGATACTCCCCTTTATAACCATGCGCTTCCGGCGATCGAGCAATGGTTAGAGGACCAAGGATGTGAACAAGACCGAACCGAACTGCACTGCTGGCGGGTAGAACGCGCCAGTTGGAATGCAGAACTCGTACTGGATGTGGATCATGTCACTGTCCGCTATATCAATGCTGAGGGTGGGGTGCAAGATGTTCAACGCTCCTTCAAATATTCCCTCAGTCGGCGAGATATTGAAGAAGCGATTTTTAGTGGACCCTAGGGTCATTGGTCATTGGTCATTGGTCATTGGTCATTGGTTGAGGGGAGAATTGGGGGATGGGGGAGGGTTAGACTTTGCCGAAACGGCGTTCTCGTTTTTGATAGGAACGGAGGGCGTAATGGAATTCTTCGCGGTTAAAATCTGGCCAGAGGGTTTCGGTGACATAGAGTTCGGAATAGGCGACTTGCCAGAGGAGAAAATTGCTTAGACGCATTTCGCCACTGGTGCGAATCAACAAATCCGGGTCCCCGACTTCCGAGGTGTAGAGATGACTTTCAAATAACGCCTCATCGATTTGTTCAGGTTGAATTAAACCTTGCTGAACCTGTTCGGCGATCTCCCGACAAGCTTGGACGATTTCTTGACGACCCCCGTAGTTCGTGGCGATGGTAAAGTGAATCCCCTTATTATTGCGAGTATTTTCCACCGATCGCCTGATTTCTTCTTGGAGAGATTTCGGCAAAGACTCTAGGTTTCCGACAAAGTTAATCCGGACATTTTCCTCCATCATCTCCTGGAGTTCTTGGCGCAGGACCCGTTCAAACAGGGTCATCAAAAAATTTACTTCTTCGAGGGGACGCCCCCAATTTTCACTGGAAAACGCATAAACCGTGAGGGCCGCAATTCCCCAATCCCGACAGCAGCGCAGGAGGTCCTTGAGGGTATCGACTCCCCGCCGATGCCCCATAAACCGGGGCATTCCATGAAGCTTCGCCCATCGACCATTTCCATCCATGATCACTGCTACGTGCTTGGGGAGTCTCTCTGTGTCGAGGTCAGCAGGCAACTGTTGTAAAGCTGATGGCTTGGTAATCATTTTTTCTCCCGTGAAGCCGATGATGGAAGACGGAGCAAGCGTAGCACGAGTCCGACTGCTTTTGATACTAACTGACGAACTAAATTTCGCAAATCTGGAGCAACGGGTTCCCGTTCGATGGTTTGTGAAAATCGGGCTTGTAGTAGTTCCTTAAGTTTACTGCTCGTTAAAGGTCGATTCAGGGTACCTTTTTCGGCCAAGGAGATCGAGCCGGTTTCCTCGGAGACGACAACACAAACGCAGTTTTCGACTCGTTCCGTAATCCCCATTGCGGCACGATGGCGGGTTCCTAACTGTCGCGAAGCGGTGCGATCGGACAAAGGAAGAATTACCCCTGCGGCCATAATTCGAGAAGCGCGAATTAATAGTGCCCCATCATGCAACAGGGTACTGGTCTGAAAAATGGTCTGCAAGAGTTCTTTAGAGACTTCGGCATTGATTTTTACCCCGGGAACGGAAAAATCCCGTTCGTCGATCGGACCGCTGGTTTCTAAAATCATCAAAGCGCCGGTGCGGTTTTGGGAGAGTTCCTTGACTGCATCGACGATTTCATCAATGACACTATCGGGTTTAGGAATAATCTGGCGGTAGGGTTGAAACAGTTGCCGGATTTCGCCTTTACCCAATTGTTCCAAAAATCGGCGGAATTCCGACTGCAGAATCACCGCCATTGCCACTGCCGAACCGATCACTAAATTATTGAGAACGAAACTCAACAGATTGAGTTCAAGGCGGCTACTGATCGCTGATGCGACCATCAGAATGATAAACCCACGAACGATCCACAAGGTGCGGCGCTCCCCAATGATGACGAGTACCATATAGGTCAAGGCCAAAACCAAGAGGATGTCCAGGGGATTTTTAATCCAGTTCGTCCAAATTTGGACCAAGTGAAGCACCAAGGACTGAGTCCAGTTCGGGTCGATCGACAATTGCTCCCACAAATATCCCATCGGATCTCGATTAACCTTGCGCTTCTACATGACGAGATTGATAGGCTGGCAACCTCGCCAGCCTCTTGCTTTTTCGGGGGTTTTAACCCACAGGTGGTTGATCCCAAGCCGTTGTCTCGCCCCTGGCGATCGCCCCAACACTGGAATCAGTGTTTAACCCTTTACATGGCTCAACTCCAGAAGTTTTAAGGACTCACACCGCCGGTTCTGGTCCGAGATCAATGGCGATTAACTCAGATGAGCCAGTCTTTCAGGTAGGCGATCTTGTCGAATTAAATCTTCGTAAGTTTCCCGAGCCAGGATGATATTCGCAATGCCATCGTTGACTAATACGGCAGCGGGTCTGGGCACCCGATTATAATTCGAGGCCATGCTGTAATTGTAAGCACCTGTGGTCATGACGACTAGAATATCGCCGCTTTCTGTTTGCGGCAGACTGGCTTGATGAATTACGATGTCCCCCGATTCGCAGTGCTTACCGGCTATGGTAACAGTTTCAGTCAGGGGTGCGGACATCCGATTAGCAACCAGGGCTCGATAAACGGATTGGTAGGTAATCGGACGGGGGTTATCGGACATCCCGCCATCGACGGAAAGATAGGTGCGGATTCCGGGTACCTGTTTTTGTGCGCCTAGGGTGTAGGCGGTGACGCAAGCTGGACCAATTAGCGATCGCCCCGGTTCACAGAGCAATTTCGGTAAAGCCACTTGGTGGGACTCGCAGGCTGCGGTAATCGCTTCGCTAACGCCTTTGACCCATTCCTCAATACTCGGCGGATCGTCGGCTTCCGTATAGCGAATGCCTAATCCGCCTCCAACATTCAGTTCCGTCACCGGGAGTTCGTAGGCAGCAGCTTGTTTTAACCACTGTACCATCACGCCAGCTAGGTCCCGATGGGGTTGCCGTTCAAAAATTTGGGAGCCAATATGGGCATGGAGTCCAATGCAGGTTAAGACGGGATGCTGTTGGACAAAGGCAAAGACTTCCTCGATTTGGTCAGGATCAAAGCCAAATTTACTGTCAAGATGTCCGGTGCGGATATATTCATGGGTGTGACACTCGATCCCCGGGGTGAACCGCAACATGATGCGGATGGCAGACTGTCCGGTTTCGGTGGCGATCGCCACTAATTGATGCAAGTCCTGCCAGTTATCGGCAACCACGGTACAGCCGCTGGCAACAGCAATCTGTAATTCTTCTTTAGATTTGTTGTTGCCATGGAGATAAATGTTTTCCGGGTTTAAACCGGCTTCTAGGGCCGTGTAGAGTTCACCGCCGCTGACGACATCGATTCCGAGGTTTTCTTGGCCGACGACTGCGCAGATGGCCAAGCAATTCCAAGCTTTCGATGCATACAACACCTGAGATTGACCGGGATAGTACCGCGCAAAGAAGTCCCGATACTGTCTGGCCCCTTCTCTGAGGGTGTCTTCGTCCACAATATAAAGGGGCGAACCAAACTGTTCGACCAAGGTAACGACATCACATCCGCCGATTTCTAGGCGATCGGCTGGGTTGACTCGGGCGGTGAGGGGGAGCAGTTCCTGGTTGGGCGATCGCCTCTCGGTGGCGCTACTGGATTGAGTTAGATACTGACGGCCTGTTTTCTGAACCGCCTGGGTTTGAATGGATACCATATTTAAGAATTTGTATGAGGTTAGGTCGATCCGCGTAAGTGGCTTCGTTTTCCAGTGTACAATCGTCTCCTGTCCTTTCTCCAATCAAACTCGGCTGTTTTGTGCCTGTTTTATTACTCAACCGACTCACCCCCGACCTGTTAGAGTCTGTCGTGGAACTCGATCAGCGTTCTTTGGGCGGAATGTGGAGCTTTGATGCCTATCAGCGCGAGTTCAACAGTCCTAACAGTGATTTGCTGGTGTTATCGATTCCCTCAACAGCGGACTCTTCTGATTCTCCAGACTCTACTCCCGTTTCCCCCCTCGTGGGCATCGGTTGCCTCTGGTCGATTTTGGAGGAAGCTCATATCACGGTTTTAGCGATTCATCCCGATTATTGGCATCAGGGTTTCGGTCAGTCCCTCCTCTATGGGTTGTTGGCTTGTGCTCGTCAGCGAGGACTGGAATGGGCTACCTTGGAAGTGCGTCGCTCTAATCAACGGGCTTTGTCCCTCTACCAAAAGTTTGGTTTTAGAGAGGTTGGCTTTCGCAAACGGTACTATAAAGACACGGACGAAGATGCCCTGATTTTTTGGCTCTCCGGTTTGCATAAACCCGAATTCACTGACAGTTTAGGGCAGTGGGAAGCCATTGTGCGCGATCGCCTCGGACAATCCGGCTGGTCTTTATCGGTACATCTTTAGGATGATGATTTTTGGCTAGTTTTTGGTATAATGTTATCAGATTTTCTGAAACTTTAAAAACCACTTTAAAAAGTTGGGGTTTCATGACGATCGCAACAGCAGACCCAGGGTCTGACTGTTGAATTTTTCATTGACGAGTTAAACAGCATTCTTTCTTACCTTGTCTAGTAAAACCACCCTAAAATATCTCAGGGGGTATATATATGCCAAAACTACTGTCTACACTACTGACTTTCGCGGGAGTCAGTCTGAGTCTGACCGCGATGGGACCGGCAACAGCAATGACTTCTGAACAGTTGATTGCACAGGCTCCTGAAACAACGTCCGAGCCTACCGAGACGATGGCGCAAACGGATATGGGCGATCGGGCTGATCTGGAACGGGGAATTAGTGATTTTGACTGGGATCTCCCCAATCAAAACCCCGAAACTCAATTCGGCACTCCCCTCCTCCTTCCCATCCGACTCACCGCTCCTTCCCAGGAAAGCGAGGGTGATGGGTTAGCGGTTCAAATCGATTTCACTCGGTTAGATCGCTTAGAACAGGTTGAGGGCCAACGGTGATTGATTTCAGCTTAAAGGGGAGGGTGGCAACGGCTACCCTCCCCTTTCTCATGGAGAGAGGGCTATAAAAACCCGCAGCGTCAAGCCTGGGGCTATACGGACAAAGCCCGCCTGCGCGGGCTAAGAGAGAGAACTGATAGTCTATAAAAAATAGCCCTGTCCATAAGATAACTTTGATGACCAAAAAGAGTAATGGAATGTAGCCGCGCTTCGAGAAGCGCCAGTCCATAAGATAACTTTAATCCCCAAAAAACTCATGTAGCCGCGCTTCGAGAAGCGCCAGTCCAAAGATAACTTTAATCCCCAAAAAACTCATGTAGCCGCGCTTCGAGAAGCGCCAGTCCAAAGATAACTTTAATCCCCAAAAAA
>NZ_JAMXOT010000231.1 GCF_024220515.1 Oscillatoria sp. HE19RPO | reverse complement strand
ACGTTCAACTGAAAGGAAGGTATGTGTCGGAGTAAATGCTTGCGCCCTCCGGAGGGCGCAAGCATTTACTCCGACATTGACGGGGCTACTCTGTTGATCTACAAACGAACGTTTTGGAGATTTTATTTTTTGGAGTTCCCATAAGGAATGGGAGCGAAGATTCTACATTGATTTCTGTTTCAGTATTTTGATAACGAGAGGCTATCCTGCCGGTATTGTCGGCTTTCAGCAGTTTTCCGTTTTTCAGTGAGATGGAATGGAATGGTTCGGTTTGAGTTCGCACTGAGGCCAAGGGGGGAATATAGCTCTCACGGTAGCCCAGATCGTACATCAATGATCTCTACTATCTATAAGCGGTGATCCGATGTTCGTGCTGTTAGTTTGTTCGGTTATCTTATATGCAGCATTGATGCAATGTTTATTCTTGAGACTATCCGTCACTTTGATCCTTACACCCGTAAATTTAAGGGTTATTTCTCACCCTTGACTCTTGGATTAAAAAAGCGACTGCAATTCCCGTCGAATCAGAACTCCCCGAGAGGCTGCACTGGAGCAACCCGCGCTAAACGCAGATTCATACCATCTTTTAAGACATTTTTAAGCAGCATTTGATACCTTTTTAACCTTTAATTTTTTCTTAAACAAAACATAAACCGATTGCATGGGGATAGGATTAGATTCGAGGGACAAGACCCCGTACTCTCTTTCTAAAGCCCGGAGTCAAAGCAGGCTCTTATTGGGTCAAGAAACCTGGGTTTTTGTCCCTGATACCAAATCCGGTTGGTAAAAGTCGATTTTCGTTTTTAGCCCGCGCAGGCACCGCTTCGTCCGTATAGCCCCAGGTTTAAGCCTGCGGGTTTTTATAGACCTTTGACAACCGGATTCCGTATGAGTTCTCAAGCTGTACCAGCCTTCTAGGCAAGCGTGTCAAATCCTGTGAACAAACTTGGTAAAATTAGATACCAAAGTCCGGTTATCATGCAATTTACGGATGAGTAGAATTCGATTTAGGTATCACCGGGCCAAAACCAACTAGCACATCTAGCCAAACCGAGGATAAATTGAAAGGGATATAAAGTTAGCGTGGAACCCTTGTAACTTTGGCAACTCTTGCACCCCGCCCCATTCAAAACCTACCCATCAATATGCCCCATACTCTCTCTAATCTGTTAGAACAAGCTAACGAAGCCGCAAAACAAGAAGATTGGCAATTGGTGACCCAATGTTTGGAAAAACTAGCCACAATCCCAGGGACATCTAAAGTTGAATCTTTACCCGTTTCCACGGAGCAACCGAACGAGCGATCGCCCCATCTGAATCCCTCTTCTCTACTCGGTTTGGCGGATCAAGTTTTAGAATACGGTGATTTTCAACAACGATGGGAAGTTGCCAAACTATTCCCTCGTCTGGGAACCGAGGCGATCGCCCCAATGTTGGGGATTCTGGCTGATCCCGATGCCGAAGTGGAATTGCAATGGTTTGCGGGTCGAATCCTGGCGGAGTTTAAGAGCCCAGAGGCGATCGCCGCCTTGATTCAATTACTCCAGAGTCCAGAAGAAGAATTAAGCTCAATGGCAGCCACTGCCTTAGCTCAAATGGGTGAACCGGCGATCGCCGCTTTAACTCAGCAGTTAGCCGACTCCACCACCCGCGCATTAGCAGTGCGCTCTTTAGGGAAAATCCGCAATCCCCAAATTATCGAACCCCTGTTGAGTGTGGTGGGCGATCGCGACCCCCAGGTGCGTTCCGAGGCGATCGCCGCCCTGAATAGCTATGATGACCCCACTCACGCCCAGGTCCTAGTGGAATCCATCCATGACTTCCATGCCTCCGTCCGTCGGGAAGCCACCATCGGCTTAGGATTATGCGCCATGCGACCCTCATACAAAAACCAGACTGAGGAGATCTACCGGGCGATCGCCTCGGAAATCGAGGAACTCCTCCAGGAGCGTTTGTGGGACTTTAACCCCGGGGTCACCCATCAGGCGGCGATTTCCCTGGGACGGGTGGCAACGCCGAAAGCGGCAGCCTGCCTCGATGAAATTCTCGACTCCCCAGCTACTCCCATTCCCTTACAAATTCATGCGGTTCGTGCCTTAGCTTGGATGGGAACTCCCGAAGCCTTGGAGTATTTAGAAAAAGCATTAGTCAGTCGCGAACAGAATGGCTTCAGTCCCGAAGTGATTGCAGAAATTGTCTCCCTCCTGGGACGGGTCCAAGTGCCCCAGTTGAAGCCGAAAGCGGCGCAGATGCTGATTGAACGGTTAAATAGCAAGTCCAAAGTCAAGGGGAAAGACTTGATCCGCAGCAAACAAGCGATCGCTTCGGCATTGGGTTATCTCGGACAAAAAACTAGCATAGAACCCCTGATTCAACTGTTAGCCACCTCGGAGGCGGGGGTTCGGTTTCATGCGATCGCCGCCCTGAAACAGATTGCGCCGGATCAAGCCTATCGGCAACTGCTGGACCTCTCCCATCAACCCACTGCCAGTCCCTCTCTCCAACAAGGGGTGGCGATCGCTTTGGAAGAATGGGTAAAAAGTTAGGGAATTCTGACAAGGGGCGATCGACCTGGGTTTGCCCATGAGCCATCCTCTGTGGAACCCTCTGGGCAAGGGATTCCCCAGAGAACACCCCTGCGCCTTTCCCCCCTTTCCAGGGATTTATTCATGTGAATTTTGCATGAGTTACAAAGTATTTACGCATAAACCCCCGGTTTTTTGCAGCGATCGCTACAAAACCCACCGCTTGAGGATGAGATTTGTTGAGAGATTAAGATGCAGTTAACAAAGGCGCGAATCCGAACCAACCGCGGCTCAAGTCGGATTCGTTCCTAGAATTTCCTCTGACATTCAGGACTTACATTCAGGACTATCTGCAACCCATGATGTCTCAACTCTCGTCAATCTTCATCCTGACTACCCCACTCCTTTTGGGGCTCAACTTACTGGGCATCGGGGCGCTTGAGGCTGAACCTCTCCCCTTAAATCATTCCCCCACCCCATTCAGCGAACCCGGGGACCCAGAACCCTCGGCGATCGCCCCCCCTTCCCTGGAAAATCCTAGGGATGAGACAACTAACCTTCTGCAACAAATTGACTTCTATTCCCAAGGGAATCTGGAGTTAGGTCCTTTAGAACAAGTCAACTCAGTTTCCGAATTCACCGACGTTAGTCCCAACGACTGGGCCTTCCAAGCCCTCCAGAACCTAGCCTCCAAGTACAATTGCCTCTTGGGGTATGGCAATGGAACGTTTCAGGGCGATCGGGCGATGACCCGCTATGAATTTGCCGCCAGTTTAAACGCCTGTCTCGAAGTCATCACCGATCGCATCAGTGAACTCGACTTCAACACCGGCGATCTCGACCTACTCACTCGCTTAACCCAGGACTTTTCTGCCGAACTTGCCACCCTCCGGGGTCGCGTAGACAACCTGGAACTGCGAACCGCTGAAATCGAAGCCAATCAGTTCTCCCCCACCACGAAACTCGCCGGTGAAGCCGCTTTCATCCTCGCCGATGCCTTTACCGATGATGCCGACGCCGAAACCGTCTTTAGCAATCGCGTTCGCCTCAACTTCGTCACCAGTTTTACCGGACGAGATAACCTATACACTCGCCTGGAAATGGGCAATATCGGCCCCTCCTTTCAGCCCGTCTTAGGGACCAATGAAGGGCGTTTTGCCTTTGATGGTGCGAACAATAACACCGTTACCCTCAACCGCTTGCATTATTTCTTTCCCGTCGGCGACAACCTCAGCGTGCGGATTTTCGCCAATGCCGGAGGGCATCAATTTTATGCCAATACCCTCAACCCCTTCTTAGAATCCGGGGGCGGTGCCACCGGCGCATTATCCCGCTTCGCCGAACGCAATCCGATTTATCGCTTTACCCTGGGCGGGGCCGGTTTAGGCGTTAAATATACCCTCGGCAATAATTTAGAAATTAATGCCGGTTACTTAGCCACTGAAGCCAAAACTCCCATATCAGGCGCTGGTTTATTTAATGGCAACTATTCTGCCCTGGGACAGATTGTTTTTGGCAGTCGATTTCAGGTCGGTTTGACCTACATTCATGCTTATGAAGGAACCTCTGCTCCCCGATTTGGTTACGGTGGAACGGGTACAAATTTAGGGAATCTTTCCCCAGCAGCCCTGAATCCTCTCAGTCCCTCCTTGCGAGCAACTCCCGTCGTTAGCAACTCCTACAGTGTCAATACCTCCTTGCGAATTACTCCGAATTTAATTGTGGGTGGGTGGATTGCTAAAACCGATGCGGAACTGATTGGAGTGGGAGATGCTGATATTTGGAATTATGCCGCTACAGTGGTTTTACCGAATTTAGGAACTCCCGGTTCTTTTGCCAGCTTAATTGTCGGGGCTGAACCCCATTTGACCGATTTGGATGTACCGGGAAATCCAGATTTTTCTAAAGATACTCCCTTTCATGTTGAAGGGCTTTATAAGTATCAAATCACTCCCAATATTTCCCTAACCCCCGGCTTGATTTGGTTGACGGCTCCCAATCAAAATAATGACAACAGTGATGTTTTCATTGGGACATTCCGAACCACATTTACGTTTTAAATTACCCAAATTCTCGAAAAGTGGCGAGCAGAACCGGAGCATTTAGGAGACTTTTTTACCCCCAAAAACCCAACCCTTCTACATCATCCGGTCCCCTCTCCTGATCCAAGGGGAGGGGATGAGAGTGGGGTCTGGCCCGGAAGAAATTTGCCTTGTCGGTCCCCTCGCTGAAGGGGTTGTCCCGAACTCCGATGTAATTGAGCGCAATATCAACCCAAGGATAGAGAAAATCCCGGAAAATCTGGTATCAATTTGTACGAAAAATTTGAAGGTTTTCAGGTAATATAAAAAATGCGGAAAAATCTTATTTATCTCTCCATATATGCGCCTAGAGCAGTTACAAGCTTTTATGGCAATTGCTGATACGGGTAGCTTCCAACAAGCCGCCCGTCGATGCGGGGTCACCCAATCTACAATTAGCCGTCAAATTCAGTCTCTTGAATCAGAACTGGGCTTGCAGTTATTTCATCGCAGTGCTCAGGCCAAATTAACGTTGCCCGGAGAGCGATTTTTCCCCCATGCCCGGAAAATTTGTCAGGAATGGCACACCGCCCGAGAGGAACTGAGCAATTTATTAGAAGGAAAACAACCGGAACTCTGTGTCGCTGCAATTCACTCGGTTTGTGCCTATTATTTACCTCCTATTTTAAGAAAATTTTGTCGGCAGTATCCAGAGGTTCAGTTGCGGGTGACGGCATTAGGAAGCGATCGCGCTTTAAAAGTCCTCAAAGATGGCCTCGTGGATCTGGCGATCGTCATGAATAATCGCCTCCTAACCTCTAGTGCAGAAATGGTCGTTGACATTCTCTTCAATGAGTCAATTCAAGTATTAATGGCAGCCACTCATCCCCTGGCTCAATATGACCCCGTACCCTGGCAAGAATTAGCGCGCTATCCTCAAGTTGTCTTTAAAGATGGTTATGGAATGCAGCGGTTGGTTCAAGATATCTTTGCTAAATACAACCTGACTTTGCGGGCGGTGTTGGAGTTAAATACTCCCGATGCATTTCGTGGGGTAGTCCAGGAGGGGGAGATGATCGCGCTGTTGCCGGAATCGGCCTTAGTTGAAGCCCGTTGCGACCCAAAACTTGCCATTCGCTCTCTACCCCCGGTCGCTCAAATGGATTCCCCTGGCACCCCCTCCCCATTGAATGGAATTTACCCCACAGTGGCTGGGGATTTGGGGTGGAATCGGCAAGTGGTGATTGTCACAACGAGCGATCGCCTCCAAATTCCCCCCATCCAACACTTTTGGCAACTGGTTCATGACTTTTTGCCCCTCAAAGTGGCATCGGGTTAAAAACTGGAATTGTTACTCTATTTCTGTGATGTTCGTTTGAACTGATTCCGCACCCCCACTCCAGATTCCCCGGTTTTTTCCCGTTTATTCCCCCTTTATTCCCCCTCTCACTCATGAGTACAGCGTTCAGAGAATTTGTCAAGAAAGTCGGCAGTGGTCCCCACACCAGCCAAAACCTCTCCCGTACAGAAGCCGCCGACGCAATGCGGATGATGCTTGTGGGGGAAGCGACCCCGGCACAAATCGGTGCATTTTTAATCGCTCACCGCATCAAGCGTCCGACAGGGGAAGAATTGGCGGGGATGCTGGATGCTTATGACGAAATCGGACCAAAACTGGGACCGATCGCCACCTCGTCCCCGGTAATGGTCTGGGGATGTCCCTACGATGGGCGATCGCGCACGGCACCCGTCACGGTCCTGAGTGCCATCCTCCTCGCCAGTTACGGTCAACCTGTACTCCTCCACGGCGGGGATCAAATGCCGACTAAGTATGGCATTCCTTTTGTGGAAATTTGGGATGCCTTGGGGGTGAGTTGGCGGAACATGGACCTAAGACAACTCCAGTCCGTTTTGCAAACCACCGGAGTCGGATTCCTCTATCTTCCCAAACAGTTTCCCGAAGCGGAGGGTCTGGTTCCCTACCGGGAACAACTGGGGAAACGACCGCCAGTCGCTACCTTAGAACTGATTTGGTCTCCATATCAAGGCGATCGCCACCTCGTCGCCGGGTTCGTTCATCCCCCCACGGAACTGATGTTTCGCGATGCTTTAGGATTACGCGGGGACTCCCGCTTGACCACAGTCAAAGGATTAGAAGGCAGTTGCGATTTACCTCGGGAACGCACCGCCATTATCGGATATAGCAATCCCTCCGAGACTTCCCCCCCACCTGCTACCTCGGAGTCTGAGTCTCCCCATGCCGATCGGTTCCACCGCCTGCTTCTGCATCCTCGGGACTACGGATTTACCCCGGAAAATCCCCCCTTCCAATCCGAAGCGTTCCCGGCCCAAATGCAAGGAGTCCTGCGGGGTGAACCCAGTGAACTGATGGAGTCTGCCGTCTGGAGTGGGGGGTTTTACCTCTGGCATTCTGGGGTTGTGGGAGACTTAATCAGCGGCATTAATCAAGCGCGGGAAGGGTTTAAGAGTGGTCGAGTTGCTGCTAAACTCCAGGAAATTACTCAAGCGGTCAGTTCGCGATCGGTTTTGGATTAGTCATTTGTCATTAGTCATTTGTCCTTAAAACCTAGCCCTGTCAAGGTGTATTGATTTGTAGGGGCGCAATGCTTGCGCCCAAAAGAGGGCGCAAGCATTGCGCCCCTACAAGAAATAACGATTTTTCGTGATTAAATTTACGTCCTGAATTGGGCGCAAGCATTGCGCCCCTACAAAAAATAAGGATTTTTTGTGATTAAATTTACGTCCTGAATTGGGCGCAAGCATTGCGCCCCTACAAGAAATAACGATTTTTCGTGATTAAATTTACGTCCTGAATTGGGCGCAAGCATTGCGCCCCTACAAGAAATAACGATTTTTCGTCATTCAATTTACCCCCTTGACAGGGCTAGTCCTTAAAACCCTACTAAATGATGAGCAAATCCAGTCCCAGCAATCCCCAACTCGCGGCCCTCCTCCTCGCTGGAGGCCAAAGTTCTCGCATGGGGGAAGATAAAGCCCAAATCCTCTGGGAGGGGAAGTCTTTACTCCAGCGCGTCTGTGAAGTGGCCTGTCACTGTGCGTCCCAGGTTTATTACATCACCCCTTGGCCAGAACGCTATGAGTCTATGCTGAGTCCGGAACATCTCTCGGGACGGACGGTCCAGGCGCTGCCAGAGACGGATCACAAAAAGGGTCCTTTAGGGGCCCTTTGGGAAGGGTTGAGTCAGATTGAGGCGGAGTGGGTGTTGGTGTTAGCTTGTGATTTACCGTTATTAGATCCGGCGATCGTCCAACAGTGGGCCGATCAACTGCCTAATCTACCCCCGCAGAGTCTGGCTTTGGTTCCGCAGCAGGGAACGCTTTGGCATCCGATGTGTGGATTTTACCGGCGATCGGGTTTAGAACCGTTGGGGCAGTTTCTGGAGGAAGGGGGGCGATCGTTTCAACGGTGGTTACCCCAGATTGGGGCTACTCCCCTGGAGGTAGGCACTGCCGAATTCCGGATGTTGAGAAATTTTAATACCCCCGGGGATTTGCACAGCCCTAGTCTGGAGTAGTGTCCGGATTGTCGCCCTGAGGCGATCGCCGGGAGGTTTGAGGGCAGAAGTACCTTTAATCCTGGGGGAGAACCCCGGAGAATAGGTTTATTTTATTCAAAATTATCCATTCGATGATAAATTATAGGGCGGATCCGATACCGGACCCTCCCCCGAATCTAAGCCCTTAAAATCCAGGAATAATTCTTTGGAAAGATTTTAGAATCGTTGCTTATAATTTGTAGAGGAATCTTTACGATTCTCTACATGGTTCTTCATGAACCTTAATCAACCCAGTCTTTCAAAATTTTGAACCATGCCCCGGATACTCGTCATTGACGATGACCCTGCAATCTCAGAATTAGTCGCCGTCAATCTGGAGATGGCTGGCTATGAAGTCAGTCAAGCCGAAGATGGCATCAAAGGTCAAGCGCTTGCACTGCAACTGATCCCCGATTTAATCATGCTCGATCTGATGCTGCCTCGGGTGGATGGATTCACCGTATGTCAACGGCTTCGTCGTGATGAGCGGACTGCCGATATACCCGTCCTGATGCTGACAGCTTTAGGTCAAACCCATGATAAGGTCGAAGGTTTCAATGCAGGCGCTGATGATTACCTGACTAAACCCTTTGAAGTTGAAGAAATGCTTGCACGGGTGAGAGCCTTGTTGCGACGCACCGATCGCATTCCCCAGGCTGCCAAACACGCGGAGATTCTCAACTATGGACCCCTGACTCTCGTCCCCGAACGGTTTGAAGCCATTTGGTTCGATCGCACGGTCAAGCTGACACACTTGGAATTTGAACTGTTGCACTGCTTGTTGCAACGTCACGGCCAAACGGTCTCTCCTAGTGAAATTCTCAAAGAAGTTTGGGGATATGACCCCGATGATGATATCGAAACGATTCGGGTTCATGTTAGGCATCTGAGGACGAAACTCGAACCCGACCCTCGACATCCTCGCTACATTAAAACGGTCTATGGTGCCGGTTATTGCTTAGAGTTACCGAGCACTGCACCGGCTAATGAAAACCCCCAAGCCGTATAGTCTCACCCCACAAGGAAGGAAGAACCGGATGGGGAGTTTCGGCTGTTTAAACTCCCTGAAGTTCTACCCTGTGGGGTGATACTACGCTTTGATCCCGGTCGGGTCATGATTCTAAAAACAGAAAAACGCTCCCCCAAACTGCTTAATGTCGCGGGAGAGCGCTCTTTCTAACAAATTCCAGAAAGACTGATCGTCCGGATCAGCTTCAGGATGAGTCCCAACAGAATCCAACTTTCCCGATTCATCGGCTTTAGCTGGATCCTGTGATGGGCGGTTCTAGGGGGCTAAGGCGTTACCCCGCAGCAAACTACCAATGGTTTTCGCAGTAATCTTCATCTGCACGAAAGGATTGGCGGGAACGACGGTTTTATACAGATAGCTGTCAAACGTCATGCGCTGAACATCCATATCGGCACACATTTCCACAAAGGCTTCCCTTGTGGCATCGGTGCGATAGAACACCCGTTGCAGGATATCCAATACTGCATAAGTGATGCCGTATTTCTTATCCCAGCGCTTCAGGTAAATTTTCAGTTCCTCTTCTGTGGGAACGCGGGTCCCGCCTTCGGAAAACTCGACGATGGTTTCGGCGCACATCCGAGCGGATTTGGCTGCAAAATAAATCCCTTCCCCAGATGATTTGGTGACGGTACCTGCGGCATCTCCGACGAGGGCGACGCGACCGACCACTCGACGCGGACGCGGATGTTCCGGAATCGGGTGGGCTTCCACTTTGATGATTTCGCCCCCTTCTAGCCGTTTGGCGGCCCGGGTGCGAATGCCAGCTTGCAGCTTTTTGATTAGAGCTTGGTTGACTTTCATGGTGCCGGTTCCCACGGCGACATGATCGTATTTGGGGAAGACCCAGGCATAGAAGTCGGGGGAAACGTCGGTTCCCACATACATTTCTGCGAGGTCATTGTAGTAGGCCATTTTGTCTTCCGGGAGGCGAATGCGCTCTTGGAAGGCGATCGCGTAGTTATAGTCCCCGGCATCAATGGCTTTGGCGACGCGAGAGTTCGCTCCGTCAGCGCCAATGACCAGATCCACTTTTAGGGTTTTTTGGGTCCCTGCTACGGAGCCATCGGAATGGTCCGCATAGTGTAAAACATAGGGGTCCGTATTGTTTGTGGGAATATCCAGTTTGTGAACGGTACCGTTAATCAGGTTTGCGCCTAATTTTTCAGCGCGATCGCGCAGGAATCCATCGAGGATTTCCCGGCGACACATCCCAATATATTCTTCTTGTTTTTCTAAATTGATATCGACTTCGATATTGGACGGGGAGATCATTTTCATTTTTCTCACCCGACGATCGATGATGTGATCCGGCAGATCAAACTCACTCACCATACATAAGGGTATGGCCCCGCCACAAGGCTTCGCATTATCCAGCTTGCGCTCAAACAGGTAGGTCTCAATCCCTGCTTTTGCAAGCGTTTCGGCAGCAGAGGAACCAGCCGGTCCCGATCCAACAACAGCAACCCGTAGTGCCAAAGAAGTTCTCCCTATCTGTCACGGTTACGGAAAGCAATCGTATCACGGACTATCCCCTTCTGGTCGGGTCACCCCCCTATATGTGACGAAAATGAAACAGAGCTTAATATTTCTACATAATTAGCCCGCTTTGGCGGATGCTGGAATTTAGTCCAGGTAAAAGAATAAACTTCGACGTAAAATAAGGGCCATCTTCCCTGGGACAACATGAACTCGAATGGACTGGATGCGCGGCTGTTCCTGGATTCACGACGGTTGAGGGCGATCGCGATCGCCTCGATTACCGGCTACCAAAAACACCTTTCCCCTCATAAAGGCTTTTCCTGCGCTCATCGAATCCTCTACGGTGGAGACTCCTGTTCTCAATACATCAAAACCGCCGTGGCTCAAAGGGGCTTATCCGAGGCGATCGCCTTATCTCAACACCGATTTGCCGCCTGCAAGGAAGCGCATCACATTCTGCGGTCCCAAGTTTGTGCCACCGCTCAACCTCAAAAAAAGCCCAACCGTTCCAGTCCTAACCGGACCCGAGATTGTGCCTGTAGCGAATTAAACCCCGGAGTCGGTTGCGATGCCTGTACGGACAGCTTAGAATGCCTCAACCTCTTGGATTGTTGTGGTGGAATCAGTTGCAGCGACTGTAATCCCCTGGAAGATAGCGCCCTGGATTGTTCGAGTGCCGACTGCGACTTTGGCAGTTGTAGTTAGTTGTAGGGTAGTGAAATGTAACTACAGCCAACACTCTCAATCCGGGTGAGTGATGCCATTGCTCTAGCTCGTGACTCCATCTTCCTGATAACCGTCACGTCTGTTCCCCGGGGGCCACCCCGGAACCCACAATTCCTGTCTAAAACGGAAGCATCTCAATTTGGCCTAAAAACCGAGCGGACCTCTCCGGTGGCCCTCTCCTAATAGCAGAGGGAGAATCAGGAAATTTTTTATGCACCGGAGGGGGGAATAAATCTCTTTCTCCCCCTTCCCTCTGAGGGAAGGGGGCACCGGGGGTTAGGTCTCTTGGAAAAATTGAGATCCTCCCTCTAAAACAGACTTTAAACTTAAGGAATAATGCGTTAGTCCCTCAAGAAAAAGAATCCAAAATCTTTTTCTTGAGGGACTAACTTACCCTAATTTACCTTGTTCTAACTTGGGATTTTTCGGAATGTTTTATACCCCCATCCGGCTGAGAGATTAATCTTTACCCGTGATGTTTTCAACGGCGTTCTTAACCTGCTCAGTAAAGGAAGTTGCCCCGCTGGATTTGGCATCTTCTGGGGAAATCATTTTATCTTGATCCGCAGTTCCTTGAACGGCATTCAAACCGGGATTTGTTTCATCAACCTGATCGTTCATGGTATAAGGATCATCTCCGATCGCTTTGAGGGATTTCTCCTCAATCTTCAGCATCTGATCTTCACCTTTCGTCGGGCTGCTACTCGCTGCATAAGCAGGGAAGGCACTGCTGAAAAAGAGTAGGGCAGACACGCAGACTGCGACCAAAAAGCGTAGGGGACGCAAAGTCGGTAATTTTAAGCTGATAGACGGCATATTATGGTTCTCCTGGTCTAAAATTTCCATTGGATGGGAATTCGGGGGTTGCAGGTCTTGCACCCTCTCGGCCTCCCTTATCTGAGTTAAGGTTATCAAGGGATTGTGCCTACATACATCAGCCTTAAGATATAGATGGAGTAGTAAATTCAAAAGGGCGATCGCTGCTTTTCTCTTTGGACAGGTGACTAGAGGAATTTATCACACCTGTCCGGTTGTGACTGGGGATGGGCAACTTCAAAGTTATCTCGTCCGGGCTATCCCCAGGTTGCATACTCCGATCGATCCCCAGGCGATCGGGTCGAGCTTTCTCCTGAGGGTTAACCTGTTCTATCTTATTACCACGCTCGATGATTGCCTCTAAGCCGAATCCTTCAACCTAGGGCTTAAAACTCCAATTAATTGAGTTGAGATTACCCCATCAATCCCGATGATAATATCTGGAGATGAGCCGTGGCTCGATGGGTTGGGTAGGGGAATAAGTTCGGCAAACTCAGTACCCTACCTCTGGTTATCCTAAAATCGCAGATAGCGAATAGGTAATCCGTGATAGTTCCAAGGGTTGAGAGATGCTTTTGTCAAGGATTAAAAATTGTACAAATGATTAAAGCGCTCTATAGTACAGTGATATGCAGATATCCTCTGGAAACCACCGACAGAACTTATGATCTTCACAGGGATGTCAATCCGATATGATAGGAGCCGTTGATGGACTGCCCCTGCGATCAAGGCAATGCGTAAGTCCGGCTGGAGTCGAATCGCCATGAGCGCTTTTATTCTGGGGGAGTCGCTGCGCATTCACTCCCAGCGGGGACCTTGGGGTTCCTAGGGTTAAACTGGCTATGTATGTTCGAGAATTTTAGGGTAATGGTTCAAGGGGTTGAGATCCCCAAAGTCAAGGGAATCTTTTTAAGAGTTTAGCAGTCTGAAAAGCAGATTGAATGATTGAGACAACATCTTATTCTAGTAGATACTATGGGCGAACAAGGTGCATCAGAAATTAACCAGATTAATCCTCAAGATAATTCAGGATATAAAGCCGATCTATTAATCGTAGATGATGTGCCTAATAATTTAAAATTATTGGTTAATTTATTAAGAAGACACAACTATAACGTTAGGGCGGTAACGAACGGCTCGCTCGCCTTGCAATTTGTTGAAATGAAACAGCCAGACCTAATTTTTTTAGACATTATGATGCCGGAGATGGATGGATATGAAGTTTGTCAAAAACTGAAAGAAAATCCTCAAACCCAGGATATTCCTATTATATTTTTAAGTGCGCTAACCGAAGGATTTGATAAAGCAAAAGCTTTTAAATCCGGGGGAATTGACTACATTAGCAAACCGTTCCAAATGGAAGAAATTCTGGCGCGGTTAGAAACCCATCTCTCTCAACGGGCACTCCAAAAGCAACTTCAAGAAAAGAGTAAGCTCCTAGCTCACCAAAACCTCCAATTCCAAGCCGAAATTAATGAACGAAAATTATTAGAGGAAAAACTGAGGTCCGCTGAGGAGAAAATGCGGGCTGTTTTTGAGGCAATGACTGATATTATTGCCTTAATTAGTATTCAAGAGGGGAATATTAGTAATCTGGATATTTTACCCAGTAATTGGATGCGTTTATATCAGCCCGATTCCGACATTGTAGGGCAAACGATTGAACAGTTGTTTTCCCCAGATACGGCAGAAAGCTGGTTGAATATTATTGGTCAAGTGTTAGAGAACAGAGAAACTTTGCATTTTGATTACTGTCTTACGGCTCATGGTCAAGAAATGTGGTTTTCGGCAGCCGTGTCTCCGGTGCGGGAAGATACGGTGATTGTGGTAGCCCGAGATATTAGCGATCGCAAGCAAGCAGAAGAAGCCTTAAGAATCGCAGAAGAACGATATCATAGTATCGTAGAAAATGCCATAGCCGGGATTTTTCAATCCACGGTAGATGGACAGTATTTGAGCGTCAATCCGGCCCTGGCGAAGATCTATGGCTATGATTCCGGGGAAGAATTACAACAGAGTTTGAAAGATATCAACACCGAACTCTATGTCAATCGCGATCGCCGCCAAGAATTTATAGAGGCAATCGCTGCCAACAATTCAGTCTCTGGATTTGAATCAATGGTTTATTGTAAAGATAAAAGTATTATTTGGATTTCTGAAACGGCCCGGGCAGTGAGAGACTCCAATGGTAATATTCTCTATTATGAAGGCATTGTTTCCGATATTACTGAACGCAAGTTAGCCCAGGAAGCACTCAAATATCAACAAAATCAAACCGAAACCCTCCTATTGAATATTTTACCCCAACCGATCGCCACTCGGCTGCAAAAAGGAGAAAATCCCATTGCTGACCACTTTGAAGACGTCAGCGTAATTTTTGCCGATTTAGTGGGATTTACGGAATTTGCAGCCAATCGATCCCCCAAAAAATTATTAGAATTGTTAAATAAAATTTTTTCACGGTTTGACAAATTAGCACAACACCATAAATTAGAAAAAATCAAAACCATTGGAGATGCCTATATGGTCGTCGGGGGATTACCTGTTCCCTGTGCCAATGCTATCTTTGAAGTGGCTCAAATGGCCTTGGATATGCAAGAGGAATTAGCCCAGTTAAATCAGCATACTGGACAAACCTTTCAACTGAGAATAGGGATTCATATTGGTCCCGCCATTGCCGGAGTGATTGGCATGAGCAAATTTATCTATGACTTATGGGGGGATACGGTTAACACCGCTTCAAGAATGGAATCCAGCGGATTGCCGGGGAAAATTCAGGTGACTGAGGCGGTTTATGAACGGTTAAAAACCCGATTTGAATTTGAACAACGGGGGCTGATTTCTGTAAAAGGCAAAGGAGAAATGCTCACCTATTGGCTAGTCGGGAAGCTGGGTTAATCCAGGGGTCCACAATCTCCCCGGGAAACCCGGATCTTTCTTCCAGGCGGCTGCCTGGATTTTTCTTTGGGGGTGGTACTCTAGGGCCAAAAATGATCCGGCTAGTTTATTGTAAAATCCATGCTAGACTTCAAGTCGATTCACAGGTGAAAACACAAAGGAGAGAGGGTTGGCAGCCAGGAACTTGTCCGGTGACCCCCTAAATCTGACCGAAAGCAAATAAACTAATGGGTGATCGCTTTTGTCACTTTAGAAACGTTCCAATTTAAGCCGATCAATTGTAGGGGAAGAAAAATTGAAGCCGAATCAGACAACTGGAGTAAACTATCGGGGTATCACCGGATCCATTCTCCGGGCGATTCTCCTTTGGAGACGCTTCGCGAACGCCGATCGCCACTGGCGTAAACTCGCTAAATTTGTGGGATTGTTTTCGATCTGTGCTCTTTTGGCGATTAGCTGTGGAGATCGCCCCGAAATGAACCAGAATACCGACCCCACTCGGATCTCCATTGGCACCACCGCCAAAATTAGAACCATCGACCCTGCCGATGCTTATGAAAATGCAGCAGGAATGTTACTGTACAACCTAGGCGATCGCCTCTACACCTACGAAAGCGGCACCACCACCCTCAAACCTCAACTCGCCACGGCACTCCCCGAAATCAGTCCCGATGGAGTCACCTATACCATTCCTCTGCGTTCCGACGTGGTTTATCATGACGGCACTCCCTTCAATGCCGAAACCATGAAATTTTCCCTGGAACGATTCATGGAAAATGGCGGGGCTCCCTCATCCTTATTATCTAATATCGTTGAATCGGTACAAGCCAGCGGTGAATATGAAATAACCCTTCAGCTTAAACAGCCCTTTGCTGCCTTTCCCGATTTGTTAACCTTCTCCGGGTTAGTCGCTGTCTCTCCCACCGCCTATCAAATTGGAGCCGGTCAATTTAAACCGGATACATTTGTGGGAACCGGACCTTATAAATTGGTCAGCTATGGAACCGATACTATCAAGTTAGATGTATTCGAGGATTACTGGGGAGAAAAACCTCTCAATACCGGCATTGATATTCAACAGTTCTCTAGTCCTGCTAACGTTTATAACTCCTTCCGTCGGGGGGCTGTAGATCTGACCTACGGGACATTAGACCTGGATCAAATTAGCAGTTTACAAAGACAAGCCCCTGGCCAAGGTTGGCAAGTGATTTCTAATCGCAGTAACGGGATTTATGTCTTAACCCTGAACATGAAAGATGAGGCATTAAAAAAACCGGAAGTGCGACAGGCGATCGCCTCTATCATTGACCGTCCCCTCTTGCAACAGCGGATTTTTCAAGGACAAATGGAACCGCTGTATAGCTTGATTCCCACCACCTTAGAACGGTATTATCAGCCCGTCTTTCTCAATAAATATGGGGATGGGAATTTTGACCAAGCCAAACAACTCCTCGCGCAAGCCGGTTACACCCCTGAGAATCCTTTGCAACTTCAGTTGTGGTATCGGTCGAATCTTCGCACCAATGCTGATGTCGCCACCACGATCGAAGCCTTAGCTGAACAGGAATTAGGGGGAGCGATTCAAATCGAACTGCAAAGCGTTGAAGCTGCCACCGCTTACAATAATTTGGATAAAGGCGTGTATTCCATGTTTATCCTAGATTGGACCCCGGACTTTTTCGACCCGGATAACTATATGCAGCCGTTCCTTTCCTGTGCCACCGGGTCCGTCGAAACCGGATGTGAAGAAGGTGAAAGCAAATTGTGGGGTTCTTTTTACTATAGCGATCGCGTCAATCAATTAATTGCTCAAGAACGCCAAGAACAAAACCCTGAAACTCGCCTCCAAATTTTTACCGAACTCCAACAAATTCTCTCCGAAGATGTGCCATTTATTCCCCTTTGGCAAGGAAAAGAATATCTCTTTGCTCGTCCGGGACTCCAAGGCGCGACCCTCGAATCGACTCAAGCCGTGCCATTTTGGACCTTGAAAAAATAAAGTCTATCATGTCCATCATGGGATGCAGGGATGCTGGAGTTTTCCTAAACTTCTCATCCCTCCACCCGTTACTCAACCCTAGCATCTCACTTATCACCCATGTCCCGTTCAAAAGCGCTTCAATCCTATATTCTCCTGCGGTTGCTACTAGCACCCTTGATGCTATGGACGATCGCCACCTTGGTCTTTTTGTTGTTGCGGGCCACCCCAGGCGACCCCATTGATGCCATTTTAGGCCCCAAAGCACCAGAAATTGAAAAAATCCGGTTGCGAGAACAACTCGGCTTAGGCGCACCCTTGTGGTTACAATACCTCCGTTTCATGGGAGATTTGCTCAGGTTAGACTTAGGCACATCCCTCACCACCCGAGGACAAACGGTGTGGGAAATCGTCGGTCAATATTTCCCCGCCACCTTAGAAATTGCCGTGGTGAGTATGGCTGTTGCCTTAATTGTCGGCATTGGAGTGGGGGTAATTTCTGCCTCTAATCCCAATACGGGATGGGATGTCGGGGGACGAATGTTTGGCATTATCACCTATTCCCTGCCAGCATTTTGGGTGGGGATGATTATGCAGTTAATTTTTAGCGTGCAACTGGGGTGGTTTCCCGTAGGCGCACGTTTTCCCAGTACCCAAACCCCACCCTCGGGACCGACAGGACTGTATCTAATTGATAGCTTGTTAAGTGGAAATCTCGGGAATTTTTTCACCACTTTGCACTATTTGGCCCTACCTTCTTTGACCCTAGGAATTCTAATTAGTGGGATTTTTGAGCGGATTGTCCGGGTGAATTTGAAACAAACATTACAGGCGGATTATGTAGAAGCGGCTAGAGCCAGAGGGATATCGGAAACTCGAATTGCGATCGCTCATGCCTTAAAAAATGCCATGATTCCCGTGATTACGGTGATGGGATTGACCTTAGCGGCCCTTTTAGGGGGAGCAATTTTAACTGAAGTGACCTTTTCTTGGCCCGGATTAGCCAATCGACTCTATGAGGCGATTTCCTTACGGGATTATCCCACAGTTCAGGGAATTGTCGTCTTTTTTGCCGGGATTGTGGTGATTGCCAGTATTGGGATTGATCTGCTGAATGCTTACATTGATCCGCGCATTCGCTATTAGAGAAAAAGGGGAGCATCTCAATTTGGCAAAGAGACCTAATACGGAATCCGCTTGTCAAAAGTCCGTTTTCTCTTCAGCCCGCGCAGGCGGGCTTCGTCTGCGAGTGCCCCACCCTTGAGGGTGTGGGTTTTTATAGACCTTTTAGAACCGGATTCCGTATAAATTCTCCTTTGAGGCCAAATTGAGATGCTCCCGATAAAAAGCCACTCCAGAAACCAGGTTTCTGCGACTATTGTTGACAATTGAACCCGATTGAGGAAAGGAACCCGGTTTCTCAACCTTTACCCAGGACTAAGAAACCGGGTTTCTGAATGGCTTACGCTGAAAATCCCAAAATAGGAAATTAATTAGAACCATTACCCAGTTGTTGTAAGAAGCGATCGATGCGACTCACTGCCGGAAAATTTCCCTGTTGCCGGAATAAATCTCGGGCGGTTTGTAAAACGGGAGTCGCTTCCTGGGGATGGCCTTGTCCCCATAAAACTATTCCTAAATTGCCATAAGCTTCTGCAAAATTGGGGTTAATTTTAATGGCTTGTTGATAGGCAGATATGGCGTCTGGGATTTCCCCGAGATTGACTAAAATATTGGCCATATTATAATAAGCTTTATCATAGTTCGGCTGGAGACGAATGGCTTCTTGATAGGCAGCGATCGCCGCATCGAACTCCTGTTGTTTTGCCAAGGCATCGGCTAAATTATAATGAGCGGTAGGTAATTGGGAATTTGTAGCAATGGCATTTCGGTAGGCGGCGATCGCCTCGGAAATTCGCCCCAGATTCACTAAGGCAACTCCCAGATTGATTTGCGCTTCGGTAAAATTAGGATTAAGCCGAATCGCTTGCTGATAAGAAACGACTGCCCCCTCTAAATTCCCCTCATCCTGAAGTCTTGCGGCTTCGCTGTAATACCGTTCCGCTTCCGGAAATTCCTCCATCCCCTGCGCCACCCAAACGACCCCTGGGATTGGAGAGATCGCGAAATTCTCTCTCAGGGAGGGTGCGATCGCTTGCACCTTGGGGGTTATCCCCAAACTCAGCAAGATTGCCACCCCGACTGCTTGTCCGTAATTCCTGTTACTCCACATGGATCATTCCCCATACCCTCGACAGTAGATCAATCTGTTTATTTTTTTAAGTTTAGCGAATCCATCCAAGGGTTCTGATGTGCCTGGGTTTGAGGGGATTTATCCCGGAAATCGGGCGATCGCCTGACCCCTAGGCGAGAATCTCTCGGTATGCCGCGAGGGTTTGCTGGGCGATCGTATCCCAATCGTAATGAGTCGCGGCATACCCTTGACCCTTCTCTCCCCGCTTCTGACACTCCTGGGGATTAGCGACTGCCTCCGATAACAACTGCGCCATTTCCTCTACCGTCCCATTTCCCACCCAACCTGCACCCGCTTCCAAAACATCCTCCCAGATATAAACCCCCCGAGAAATACAAACTGCCGTTCCTGCTGCCATTGCCTCCGCCACCGCAATCCCAAAGTTTTCATAATAAGACGGCAGCACAAAAATATCCGCTGCCTGAAGCAATGATACTTTAAATTCTCCCCGCACAAACCCCGGCAACATCGTACAATCTGCCAAAGCAGAGGCAGCAATTTGCGCTTTAATTTTTTCCTCATACTCTGGATCTTGCGGATTACTTCCTGCTAACACAAAATCAAACTCTAACCCTTGGGCAAGTAACTTTTCTAATGCCGGTAACAACACATCCAATCCCTTTTTGGGTTCAATCCGCGACAGAAATAAAACGAGGGGTCGATTCCCTGTGATTCCCAATTCCTCCCGAATCTTTTTCCCTCGTTCCTGCCGTTTCCCCGGAGTCAACTCCCCATCCAAACCCGGTAAACTCACCCCCAAAGGAATGATTAAATCCCGGGTTTTTACCCCAAACCGTTCTGAAATTTTCGCCTCTTCTGCACTCGTAAAATGAATCGCTGCCGCCCCCGCTAAATTTCCCCGTTCCCACAATGTCGTATAAATCTGCTTCAGTTGTTTTTTCTTCCGCAAATCTGCCGGATCTAGAGTTCCTAACGGACGCAAAATATAAGGAATCTTCCGCAGTCTCGCCACCGTCGCCGCCCCAGAAATCACTGGAGAAAATAGGGCGTGTAAATGGGCAATATCATACTCATTTCCCTGTCGAGATAACCACTGCAATAAATCCATAGAAAATTTATAACGACGAAAGGGAGAACAGGGAAAATAGCGGATTTGATATCCATCCTGTTCTACTGGGCAATTCAGGGGAACATCTAAGGGCGCTTGTCCCACATCTCCATTAGAATTAGTGGTTAATATGGTTACTTCTGCACCTTGTCTTGCCAGGGCTGCCGACAACCCCAACACCATTTGACTCGGCCCTCCATAAACCAGGGAAATAGACGGAATAATTTGTAAAACTTTCATCTAATTAACAGAAGAATTTGCTATTTTTATTGATAGTTTTGAGAAAAATAGAAGGTAAATTATAACTGTAAAAAACGCTACAATTAAAATATCTAAACCGTCCTAAATTCTCGTTCCTAGGCTCTGCCTAGGAATGCTCAAAAGGAGGCTCTGCCTCCTAACTCCTACTCCTCCAAAATGGTCTGATAAAATTCCAACTGTTGTTGAGCAAGCGCCTGATTGGTATAATGTTCCATTGCCCGTTGATAACCGCGAACCGCCAATTCCTCCGCAAATAAAGGGTTATCCATCAGTTTAGATAGGCAATCTTGCAACCCTGCCACATTTCCTTCGGGAAACACTAATCCAGCATCTTGAATCACATTGGGAATTTCCCCTGAATCCGACCCAATAACCGCAACTTGACAAGCCATTGCTTCAATTAAAACATGACCAAATTGTTCTTTCCATCCCGCTGAGGTTAGGGTTTTAAACTTGTCAGTAGTTTGGGAAGGAAGCACCAAAACATCCATCAAATTAATATAACCCTGGACCCGATCGTGGGGAACGCTTTCAATCCAAATTAGCCGATTTTCTAGGTTAAATTCTGTAGCTTTTTGCAGCAGAGTCTCTTTTAAAGGACCACGCCCTAATAACAGTAATTTCCAAGGTTTATCGGCTAAATGGGATAGAGACTGGAGTAAAGTGAGTAATCCTTTTTCTTCCACAAATCGACCGACAAATCCGACGACAAATTCCTCCGGTTGAATGGCGAGTTGGGTGCGGAGTTCCGGTTGAGGGTGGGGACGAAAGAGGGTTTCATCAACGCCGAGTTGAGGCATGATTTTGAGGGGACCGGAATAGCCGCGATCGCGCAAAATTTCCGCCCCATCTTGATTGCCGACAATAATGCCATCGGTATGGCGCAAATTATAGGATTCTAAGACAGAAACCGGGAATTTTAATTGATAGGGGAGATTCCACCAAGTAAAGAATAGATTTTTGGCTTTTAATCCCAGCAATCGATTGAGGGTGATAAATTCCGAGTAGGCGATCGCCTTCGCACCCTGTTCCACTTGAATAATCTCTGGACGCCACTGCCGCAACAGAGAAATCAAATCCGCCCCAAAGGTCAACAATCCTTGATTGTTCTGGCTAAAATTGGAAATTGGCACCACTCGAAACGAACCTTCTTCTAGGAATTGGGTTTCGATGAGTTGATTTTGAACCCCACCGGGACGCCATCGCCGAGGAACTACCACGGTAACCTCAATATCGGGAGCAAGTTGAGCCAGTTTTCGTAACTTTTCCCGGTTTAAATCAACAATATAAGTATGGCTGGCAACTAGAATTTTCACAGCATCTACAATCTCTATGATATTTACAATAAATTGATAGGTCAGGTTTTTTGAGAATGGGCTAGTTCATCCTGTTGGCTGTAAATTTGTCCATCCTGAAAGCTTGATTGCAGAACTGTGCCAACGGCATTGAAAAATCCCAGGGTATAGAACCACCCGCGCACGAGGGTTTTAATCGGCGAACCACTTTTGTTGCAAGGGGGATGACCCAGAACATGGCAGTCGAATAAGCGAGCAAAAAATCGCAGACATTGGGAGAGGGTGAGATTGTTTAATCCCAGGAGAAAATGGTTGTGATAGAAGGTGATTTGGTAGCTGATTGAGCGAGTGCTAATATCATGACAGCCGCCGGTTTCTTCTCCTAAATGAATTAAGTGAGCATCCGGTTCATACCAGATTTTGTATCCGGTTTGTCGCAACCGCAAGCAAAAATCCGACTCTTCTCGCACGGCACTGCCTCGGAAGCGTTCGTCAAAGTGTAATCCGTACTTGTCAAAAATCTCGCGACGGAAGGACATATTACAACCGCGAACGGAGAGGACTTGTTGAGGTTTGACGGTATGCACCAGGTCGATATAATACCAAGCAATTCCTGGGTCCATTGCTTCTGGAGGTAAATCCTCGATGGTTAAACCGCCACCGGAGTCGGCGAGTTTCATGCGATCGAAAACCCGACCGGCGATCGCCCCGATTTCTGGGTTATCCAGGTAATTGCGAGCATGAGCGTGTAAAAAACCCGGGGGAAGTTGAACATCATCATCCAGAAATAGAATAATGGCTCCTTGCGATCGGCGCACGGCATAGTTGCGAGCCCCGGGTAAACTCGCCCAATCCAGGCGCAACCACTGAATGCGATTAGATTCGGCGAGGGATTGGAGATAGGCATCGGTTTCGGGTTCATGGGTGGGGGTTTGATCCACCACCAGGACCTCAAAATCCGGGTAGTCTTGTTGGAGGACATCGGCGAGAGTCTCTCTGAGTACCTTTTCCCGGTTGTAGGTGGGAATAATCACAGAAATCGAGGGCAAAGACATGGAGTTAAGGGTTGAACGGTTAGAGTTTAGAGGAGTTGAAGGCGATCGGCAATGGAATCAGGCGGTTTAGAGGTCGGGTTTATTTCTTTTTCTGTTTCTTTTTAGAGGACCCTTTATCAGCGAGCAACCCGAGTTCCTCCGCTTCGAGTTTTTCCTGGGCCACCTCTCGGTCGAGGTCGGGCAGCTTGAACAGCAACCCAGCAAACACCCAATAATAGACCGCAACTGGGTCTACATCCAGAGGATAATAGTAAGTGTTATAGCTGATAAACAAGATAAACACCCAATAGGATGCGCCATAACCTCGGAGATTTTTATCTTTGACAGACCGATAGGTTTTAAAGGCGAGATAGGTCAGAGTCGTCACGAAAATCAGAAACCCGATTACTCCCACCGGGCCAATTTCATAGAGTAATTTAGGATAGTAGGTTTCGATGAGCTTCGTCTCTCCGAACATCCGAGCGGAGTTGGTAGCTCGACCTAAACCATTCCCAAAAAATCCAGCCTGTCCTTTTGAGGTAAATTCTGCTTGGTGGGCGATAAAATCTGTAGGTGGAGAGGCATTCCAGCGGCTGACAAAACTATCGACCCGTTCAGTAACCACCTCCGGGAAGAGTGCCATCGCCCCAAATCCCAAGATGGAGAGTCCGACGGCGATGGGAATAAATCGTTTCAGATTGGTGATTTGACCCGTGACGACTAGGAGAATAACCGTCATGAAGGGGACAATGGCTAACGCAATTCGTTGACCGGAGATCACTGAATTGACAAATACTAAGGCCATTCCCAGGAAACTGATGATCTTCCAGATTAAGGAAGGATCGTTAAAGGCTGAGGCAAAGGTAAAAAAGATATTGGCAATTAGGAACCAAGCCCACTGCCAGGGGGCGACAAAGGTCCCGGGTAAGCGAATCATGTTCACCTCGGGACTAAACACCAGAGAACCTCCCACTAGGCATTTAGCTTCGAGGGTGGCTTTAAATAAATCTGCGCCCACATAGCCCCTTGTACCCGGACAGCGACCCGAGGAGAGGAGCCAATACTGAACAACACCCAGTCCACAGCAGATCACGGCTAGAACGACATGGGTGCGCGTCAGCCACAGAAATTCCTTTTTATTACGGATCAGATAATAACTGCATCCGATTAAGGGAATATAGCCGAGGAAGACTTTCAGACCCAGTAGTCCCATTGGGAGGGGCTTGCCATCGGGTTTGGGGCCAAACTGTTGAGCGCCGTTGACAAACAACAGAGTCATCAGGCAGACCAACAACAGAATGTTCATGGCTGGACCCAGTTGGGGGGGAATTAAGAAGGGGAGTTTTTTGCGCTTGATCTCCTGATACAGGGCGATCGCCCCGGGAATGTAAAACCCATCTTTAGCCAGTTGAAAGATGGCATTTCCCCCGCCAATCCAGTAGGTAATGGTCCCGGAGAACGGCATATAGATGAGAAAGCCCCACATCGCCAACCGGGGGTATTTGTAGGATAGTAATAAAACCGCAACTCCACCGCCTCCTGCGATCGCTAACTTCAGGTCGGCGACAAAAAAAAGTAGGATCCCGATCGCCACACCCAGACCTCCATAGGTCTGAAACGATTGAATCATCGCTTTGCGTTCGCGCTCAACTTTCTTTTGTTGGGCAGCCAGTTCTTTTTTACTCACAGAAGGCGCTTGTGCCTCCTGATTGGTTTGGGACTTTTTCTTAGATTTTTGCTTGTTTTTTAACATATTCCGATGGTGAATCTTCCCCAGGAATTAGACCCTCGAACCGCAGGGCCTTTCTACGGACAATCACACAAACCCAACTAATCATTTCTTATTGATAACATCAAATCCACTCAGGCGGCTATATCTAGCTTCCGGGAGTGGCGATCGCACCCATCCCCAGGCAGCTCTTAGGGCTTCGGTGGACTCATCAGGCCCAATACATGATGAAAACTGACTCCTATTCGCGATCGGAATCTACCCGGAAACCCTACTCCCTAGACTTTTGGAAAAAATCATCCCCCTCTCTCAAGAAGAAAATCAATCAATCTGACAAATAGCGTCACGATTTGCCGTCACTAAAAGTTTTGTTTAAAAACTTCTCAAAAAATATAAAAAGATGGGTGATTTGACTCCTAAACCTCACGGGGGAAATTCTGCACCTAATACGGATTCCGGCATTCAAAGGTCTATAAAAACCCGCACCCGTTAACGGTGGGGCTCCGCTCAATCCGCGAGTGTCCCACCGTTAACGGGTGTGGGTTTTTACCGACCTATCCCAACCGGATTCCGTATCACTCCATCTTTCCCTCCCAGCTTCAACTTTAGCCCGTTGTGACTAGCATCACCTAACCTCGTGCGTCAAGTCACGGCAACACTTCTTAACATTGCGTTACATTTATTTACATAAGACACCGAGGAAAAACGAAATGTACACCAGCACTGACGAAAACGGCATCCTGAACAACTTTGCCACCGAACCCAAGATGTATCGAGCCGAGTATCCCTCTCCTGAGCAACAAAAGCGCTACCTTGCTTACGGTGCGGCCTCCGCTTTACTCGTAGCCTTGACGATTTTTACCGCAGTCGCCATCAGCTAATCTACAAAGGTTAATGAAGAGTGGTTTATATACCACACTTAACCGCATGAGTCAAGTTATGGCAAGACTTCTTAACATTCAGTTACATTAATTTACATAAGCCCCCGAGGAAAAACGAAATGTACACCAGCACTGACGAAAACGGAATTCTGAACAACTTTGCCACCGAGCCCAAAATGTACCGCGCCGAGTATCCCTCTCCTGAGCAACAAAAGCGTTACCTTGCTTACGGTGCGGCCTCCGCTTTACTCGTAGCCTTGACGATTTTTACCGCAGTCGCCATCAGCTAATCCTCAAGTTTCGATTCAACTCTCCTCTATTAAGCGCCCCTACTGGTTAGGGGCCTTTTTTTTAGGCTGGTGGAAATTGTCAGCGATCGCCTGTTCCCGTAAGATGGCAACTAGCGGCACTTACAACAAACCACCGTTTATGACTGAGACAATTTTTAGTAAAATCATCCGTCGGGAAATCCCGGCAGATATCGTTTATGAGGATAACTTGTGCCTCGCCTTCCGAGATGTCAATCCTCAAGCGCCGGTTCATGTCTTGGTAATTCCCAAGGAACCGATCGCCAAATTATCCGATGCCGAATCAAACCATCATGCTTTGATGGGTCATTTACTCTTAACCGTTAAGCGCGTCGCCGAACAACTCGAACTCAAAAATGGCTATCGGGTGGTGATTAACTGCGGTGAGGATGGGGGTCAGACGGTGAATCATTTACACCTGCATCTTCTCGCTGGACGGTCCCTAGGTTGGCCTCCCGGATGAGGCGACTGTAGAGTTCCCTCAATTCTAGGGGCAATTTACCAATTGCCCCGATCGCTAGACAATGGTTTTGAGACTATGAGCCGCTTCATTGAGCTTTTGAATCCCTACTTTGGTTTGGGTAATCCCACTAGCGGTTTGGACTGCGCCTTGATTAAGATTATTCATCGCTTCAACCACTTCTTGAATGGCGATCGCTTGCTGTTTAGCCGTTAACGAAATTTGTTGATTGTTAACCACCACCTCATTGACCGCTGCTAGGGAATTTTGTTGATTTTGCAACACCACTTCATTAATCGCTTGGACAACCCCCTCCGAGGATTTTAAAACGATTTCCTCGATCGCCTCAGTGACCTTCATAAAAGCATCTGCCGTATCTCGGGACAATTCGATGCTAGTTTCGGCAGTTTTGCGCCCTTCAGCAGTCACCATCACCGTAGAATTAATCGCACCCTGAATCGCAAACACCAACTGATTAATCTTCTCGGCAGATTTTTTACTTTGGTCTGCCAGCTTTCTAATTTCACTGGCAACCACTCCAAACCCTTTCCCATGTTCTCCGGCGCGGACCGCTTCTACTGCTGCATTCAGAGAGAGCATATTGGTTTGATTGGCCAGATCGCTGACCAGATTGGTAATCGAACCGATTTGATTGGTTTGTTCACTCAAACGGAGGATTTGTTCGGCGATCGCCCCGACTTTTTCTTTTAAGATAGACATTCCCTCTAAAGTCCGGCCTACGGTTTTGTTTCCACCTTCGGCTAAGGTGAGGACCTGACGGGACCCCTGGGCGGAAGACTCGGCTAAGGATAAGACATCTCGCGCACCCACCACCGATGATTCCGCTAATCCTAAGATTTGACGGGCATTTTCCGCAGCCGACTCGGCTTGTTCGACGGTTTGCGCCGAAGAAACCCCTAGTTGATGCATGGTGTTCGTGGTTTGATGGGCAGAAGAGGCTTGATAGCTGGCACTGCGTTCTTGTTGTTCCACCGTGGCCGAGATTTCGTTGGAAGAGGTGACGATCGCATTAACCGTTTCATTAATAGTTCGATTGGTGTTGGCGATCGTTGACCAAATCAAAGAAGCAGCCACAGTCCCCAAACACAACGTTAATAAGGTCGTTACAATTGCCGAGGCAATCAAAAATTGGATAATCTCCTGGGCTTGGTCTGTATAGTCATCCAGAATCTTTTGCTCATTATCATTAAAGGTTTTTCCTAGGTTATCCAACCTTCCCACGAGGGTTTTAGACTCTCGCAAGTAGAGCGTGACGGCTTCATCATGTTTGTTTTCATTTTTTAATTCAATCGTCCTCAGAGACATCTGATAATAATCTTGTCCTGTCAGAATCATGGATCTAAAAAGTTCTTTCTGTTCCGGATCTTGGATCAGAGGCTCTACTATCCTAGCGGCAGTATCATACCGTTCTTTTTGGTTACTAAATTCTAATAAAGCATCTTCGCCCTGGATGAGTAAATATCCCCGAACTTGCCGCGCCATCAAGGCCGTACTTAAAACCATCTCATCGGTGTAAGATAAAATTCTTTGGGCTCTATTCACTTCACTAAATTTGTGAGATATTTCACCCATTACGGAATACACAAACCCACTAAATACCACAATTAAGAAGACTGGAATTGAAAAGCCTAAAAAAATGCGGCCCCTTAACTTCAAATCTGTGAACATGGGGAAAGTCTCCTTCAGCCAATGGCTCCTATCTTTTATCCTAAAAATATTGTAGACTACCCCCCGGGACTTAGACAGGGAGTCGAATCTTTTTGAAGTAAAGAGGAAAAACCATAAACTTAACCCAATAGGTGGACCTACTTAGGAAAAAAATAGTGTACACACAGGCTGTCTCTCTGTAAAAAAATTATTTCATTTTACCGGAGAAAATGAAATGAAATATCCGAAATATTACTTAGACCAAAGCATTCAAATTTTGGGCAGTTTCATTTAATTTATGAATGCCGATTTTGGTTTGATTAATACCGTTGACGGTTTCTGTGGCACCTTGGTTGAGGTCATTCATGGCGGTAACTACCTGGTTAATGGCGACTGCTTGCTGTTTGGTGGTCAAGGAAATTTGCCGAGAGTTGAGGACTACATCATTAATGGCATTGAGCGACGCTTCTTGATTGGTCAGAATTACGTCATTGATCGCTTCTGCAACCTTAGAAAATGCGTCGGAGGTTTCCCGAGAGAGGGTGATACTTTCCTCAGCTTTTCTTTTGCCATCTTCAGTAACCGTGACCGTTGAATTAATGGCGGATTCTATATTAACGACGAGGGTACTAATTTTTTGTGCGGAGGTTTTACTTTGGTCTGCCAGTTTACGAATTTCTGTGGCAATGACGCTAAATCCCTTACCATTTTCTCCGGCACGAACCGCTTCTACTGCCGCATTGAGAGCCAACATATTGGTTTGTCCGGCGAGATCGCTGACGAGACTGGTAATGTTGCTAATCTGGTTGGTTTGTTCACTCAATCGGAGAATTTGGAGAGAAATTGCTTCTACTTTGTCGGTTAAGACTAACATTCCTTCTTGAGTGCGTTCCACGGCTTGGATGCCGCGATCGGCGAGGGTTAAGACTTCTTGAGCGCCTTGTACTGAAGATTCTGCAAGCTGTAAGACTTGATTGGCGTTGTTTTCGGAGAATTGGGCTTGCTCGGCGGTGAGGGTGGAGGAGGAGCCTAATTCGGTCATTGTGGCAGTGGTTTCGTTAACTGAGGTGGCTTGTTGAGAGAGGGTGCGTTCATGTTGCTCGACAGTGGAAGCAATTTGGCTAGATGCGGAGGCGATCGCATTGGTTTCTTGGCGGATAACTCGGGCAATACTAGAGGAAATAATGAGGGCCACTCCCACCGCAATGCCGACTAATAATAAACAGCCCAGGGTAATCCATATCACGAGGGCTTGTAAAGTTCGGGTAGACTCCTCATTTTCTGCTAACAACAAAGTTTTTTGCTTGGCTTCAAACTCGTCGGTCAGTTCTTTAAATCGAGTCACTAATTGGTTGCCTTTTTGAGTAGACCAGAGGGCTATTGCCTCCTCTTTTTTCCCGGCATCATAAAGGTTTCTTACCTCAGTAAAGAAGGTGATGTAGTTTCTCGTTAAGTCAATCATCTCCAGAATCACTTCTTGATCTTCGGGAAGTACATAAAGTTCCTTTGCATCATCCACGAGGCGATCAAAGTCGCTGACTGCGTTATAATATCGGTTGAGATATTCTGGATTCCCGTTCACGAGATACCCTCGGGGCTCTCTCACTAGCCCTAAAGCGGTGCTGGTGATATCATTTAAGGTCATGAGTCGGGCTTGAATCAATTCCACATTTTCAAAGGACCGACTGACTTTTTGGGAGGATGCATAAGTAACGATCATAAATCCGGTGATGGCAAGGGCGATGGGGATGCCATATCCTAATACCATCTGATTTCGGAGCTTTAAATTAGCAAACATAGTCTGTGATTTTCCTTTTTTAATACAACAAATAATGACTTGATTTCAAACTTTGAGTCATTGCTGCATTGACCTAAAAAGTAAAAATGCACTAGCTAAATACGTTTAGAGCTGTGATCAGTCGAGTGAAGTGCAGCTACATCCCCGGCATCCAGTCATGATGGGCTTAAAACCACTCCCTCATCAAGGGTCAATCCTTCGGTCAGCCATCTGGCTCAAGGTTGCATGATTTTACTGCCGATCGTTACTCGATTTCAGACCCCTAATTTTCTAGCGTTCAGCCGACTATAAAACCCCAGTACAATTGGGATAGACTGTCAACTCAATCCGCCTTAATTTCCCGATTTAACCCGCATTTACACTCCATATTAATTATTGCCCAAAATCGGGAAAGATATCCCAACCATTCAGGATAGTTTACAATTCGCATTATCTTTTAACAATTTTTTAGAAAGTTTTTTTGTTTCTACCCACTCAAACCTCGTTACAGTCCCTGTTCCCCAGGAAAGACTCGGTTGGATGCCCCGGATTGTGGGCTGCCTGAATCCTCTGTTTTCCAAGCCCCAGTTGATGCCCTGAAGCGCTTATAATTTATCTCTGATTGGGGATAAATAATTCAGGATTGTTGATACCCCCTTACAGCGTCTGACTTCCGAGGGAATCAACCCCATCTCAACTGGGGGAGAGAATTACCCAGTCCTGTACTTCGATAGGATATTAGCTAAAGCATTCCTAACTGTCCCTGAAACTAGAGCCCAATGGCGATCGCAATTGATTTTGGAACAAGCAACACCGTTATCTCCCGCTGGAATAGTGCAACCCAGCAACCGGAAACCCTGAAACTGCCTGGATTATCCTGGCAGTTGGGTCAAAATCCACCCTTAATTCCCAGCTTACTCTACGTCGAAAATGCCACCCGAAAACAAGTGGCGATCGCGCAACAAGTCCGCGATAAGGGTCTGGACCTCAAAACGGACCCCCGGTTCTTCCGTAGCTTTAAACGCGGCATCGGCACCGATATCCAAGGGTTCCTCCCGGAACTCGATGGCGAAATCGTCACCTTTGAAAAAGTCGGGGAATGGTTCCTCACCGGACTCGTGGACTCCCTGCGCCAAATCCCACTTCCCGTAGACTCCTTAATCCTAACCGTTCCCGTGGATAGCTTTGAAGCCTATCGCCACTGGTTGGGACAAGTCTGCCAATCCCTGCAAGTCGAACAAGTCCGGATCATCGATGAACCCACTGCTGCTGCCTTGGGATATGGACTCACCGACGGCGAAAACTTGCTCGTTGTAGACTTTGGGGGTGGAACCCTGGATTTATCCTTAGTGCAACTGGATAAAACTGCCGGGAAACAACCCCTAGGATTTCTCCTCAAATGGGGGGATAAACTATTTGCAGAAAGTTCAGGACAAAAAGTTAAAACCGCTCGGGTTTTAGCCAAAGCAGGCAAAAATTTAGGCGGCACTGATTTGGATAATTGGTTGGTCGATTATTTTGCCGAAACTCAAGGCATGGCAAAAACCCCCCTAACAACCCGCTTGGCAGAACGCTTAAAAATTCAACTCTCTTTACAAAAACAAGGGAAAGAGGTTTATTTTAATGATGAAACATTGGAAACCTATTCCTTAGAATTAGACCGCAGTGGGTTTGAGGAAATTCTGGCCCAACATCAGTTTTTTGAATCTTTAGATGATGCCATGAATCAGGTGAGTCAACAAGCGCGGCGTCAGGGATTGGATTTTGCTGATATTGATGCGGTGTTGTTGGTGGGGGGAACGGCACTGATTCCAGCGGTTCAGAATTGGGTCAAACAATATTTTGATGAAACCAAGATTCGGTGCGATCGCCCATTTGAAGCGGTTGCTCAAGGTGCCCTGCAACTGAGTCAAGGGATAGAAATCAAAGATTTTCTCTATCACAGTTACGGCATCCGCTACTGGGACCGGCGCAATCAATGCCATAATTGGCATCCGTTGGTGCGGGAAGGACAACCCTATCCCATGAGTGAACCTGTGGAATTAATGCTCGGTGCATCCTTGGAGAATCAGCCGAGTATTGAGTTAATTATTGGGGAATTAGGAGCAGATACGGGGGGAACCGAGGTTTATTTTGATGGCGATCGGCTGGTAACTAAGCGATTGGAAACCGGCAAAATAGCCGTGCAACCCCTGAATGATAAAGAGGGGGCCCGAAGTATTGCCAAGCTCAATCCTCCGGGACATCCAGGGAGCGATCGGGTCAAGGTGTTATTTCAAGTGGATGAACAGCGCTTTTTGCGAATTACGGTGGAAGATTTATTCACCAATCAAATCCTGTTAGAGGATCAAGCTGTCGTTCAATTGAGTTAAATAATAGAGCGCTTCCCCAACTCATGAGGGACAGATTGGGATCAGGAGTGCGGTGATAAATCCGATGTGGAGCGTGAGCAAGATGCTCACACTCCAGAAGAACGACTAAAGTCGTTACTACGAACGGAAGAAATATTTTCCAAGTTTGTAGTAACGACTTCAGTCGTTTCCCAATTCATGCCAACAGAAGAACGACTAAAGTCGTTACTACGAACGGAAGAAGGATTTTCCAAATTTGTAGTTTCCAGATTCATCCTTTACTCAGGGAGAACGACTGAAGTCGGTACTACGAACAAAAGAAGGATTTTCCAAGTTTGTAGTAACGACTTCAGTCGTTTCCGAATTCATGCCAACCGAAGAACGACTGAAGTCGGTACTACGAACAAAAGAAGGATTTTCTTAGTTGGTAGTAACGACTTCAGTCGTTTCCCTATTCATGCCAACCGAAGAACGACTAAAGTCGTTACTACGAACAGAAGAAGGATTTTCTTAGTTGGTAGTAACGACTTCAGTCGTTTCCGAATTCATGCCAACCGAAGAA
>NZ_JAMXOT010000230.1 GCF_024220515.1 Oscillatoria sp. HE19RPO | reverse complement strand
TTATTTTGCGGTTTGATGGACAGATGCCTTCTTGGAGGGTTCTGGACTGGCGATTCTCGAATCGCCTCTACATTATTATTTTGCGGTTTGATGGACAGATGCCTTCTTGGAGGGTTCTGGACTGGCGATTCTCGAATCGCTTCTACAGGTGGGGTGGGTTTTCAGAATAGGGGTAAGTTTTGAGGTTGCTTTGTCTGAAAATAGGGAAAGAAACGTGGTTTCTAACCAATCCGGTATGGCAGTCCCAGAAGGATTAACATAGAAGAGATAAGCGATCGCGACTTCGGGTCTGTTTTCAAAACACCGACGCCGGATGCAGCGCAGATAACATTAAGGACCCTTGCAAAATGCGAGATTTTTTCAAATACACCTTTGCTAGTATCCTCGGGACGATTGTTGGATTAGGGGTTTTAGGTGCTCTGAGTTTGGGTGGACTCCTGATTGTTGTAGGCACGATCGCCACTTCGTCGAAAGATGCGGGACCGAAAGTCGAAAACAACTCGATGCTGGTGTTTGACCTTTCGATGAATATCACCGATTCTCAACCTACCTCCACCACTGCGGAAGCATTATCCCGCACCCTCTCGGAGGAGTCCGACCCCAGCAGTATGACCCTGCGCCAGGTGGTGGAAACCATTGATGCTGCCACACAGGACGATCGCATTCTCGGGATCTACCTCCACTCTTCCTCCTCCACCAGCAGTAACGGATTTGCCACCCTCCGGGAAGTGCGCGGGGCCCTGGAACGGTTTCGAGATGCGGGTAAAACCATTATTGCTTATGACCAAGATTGGACTGAACGGGAATACTACCTCGCCTCGGTTGCTGAGGAAATTCTGATCAATCCTCTCGGCATCATTGAAATGAATGGGTTGAGTTCCGAGACGACTTTTTTGGCAGGCGGTTTGGAGAAGTACGGCGTCGGGGTTCAGGTGACCCGAGTCGGAAAGTATAAATCCGCCGTGGAACCGTTTGTACTGACCGAAAGTTCCCCAGAAAGTCGGCAACAGACGGAGAAATTATTGAGCGATATCTGGAGTGAGTTTCTGACCACGATCGCTCGCCGTGAGAAGATTAGCACTCAGCAGGTGCAGCAGGTGGTGAATACCCGGGGAATGCTGATGGCAACGGAGGCGGAACAACAGGGATTTGTCGATCGCCTCGCCTATTTTGATGAAGTGGTGGCACAACTCAAGGAACTCACGGGCAAAACAGAGGACGATCGCACCTTTGAGCAAGTGAGTTTACCCCGGTATGCGGCAGTCAGTGATGACCAAAGAGCATCTCAGGTGCGATCGGCCTCGCAAATTGCCCTAGTCTATGCTGATGGGGAAATTGTGAGTGGGGAAGGCGGTTCCACTCAGGTGGGAGGCGATCGTCTCGCCAAACAATTGCGGGAATTGCGCCGGGATGAGGATGTCAAAGCGGTTGTTTTACGGGTGAACAGTCCCGGAGGTTCCGCCACCGCATCGGAAGTGATTCAGCGTGAGGTTCAGTTGATTGCCGAAACCAAACCCATTGTGGTGTCAATGGGGAATGTCGCTGCTTCCGGTGGGTACTGGATTTCTAGCTATGGGTCGAAAATTTTCGCTCAACCGAATACGGTGACGGGTTCCATTGGCGTGTTCGGTATGCTGCTGAATGTCCAAACTTTGGGCAACAATCAGGGGATTACCTGGGATGTGGTGAAAACCGGGCCTTATGCGGATATTGATACAATTACCCGCCCGAAAACCGCCCAAGAAATGGCGATTATTCAGCAAATGGTCGATCGCATTTATGCGCGATTCTTGAATCTGATTGTTCAGTCTCGCAATCTACCGGCCCAAAAGGTAAGTGAGATTGCTCAAGGTCGCGTTTGGTCCGGTCAAGAAGCAAAACAATTGGGGTTAGTGGATGAAATTGGCGGTTTAAATGATGCAATTTTGGCCGCTGCGGAATTAGCAGAACTGGGAGATGTGTGGAAGGTGGAAGAATATCCCCAAACTCGCACCTTTGAACAAATCCTGATCGATCGCTTGATGGGGAGTCGCCTAAGCGCATTGGTTCCGACTTTGGAACCGGACCCGCTAACGGCACAATTACAGCAATTGTATGAGGAAGTGTCGATTCTCAAAAATTTGAATGACCCATTCCATGCATACACTCGGATGCCTTTTACGTTCCAGATTCGTTAAGAAATAGTCCGGTGGATTTGGGGCTTACAAGAGTATGTTTTTTACTTCCGGTCCCCTCCCCTTGCCAAGGGGAGGGTTAGGGTGGGGTCCCTCTTGGGCGTTCTCAGGTCACAAAAAATCGGTGGGTGGAGGGTATCGGCGGTGACGCGCGATTCCCTACGGGATAGCTCCGCTTACCGCACGTCACGAAGAAAGAGGTTGAACAAGTCTCCATACAGGCGCTTAAACCGTCAAGAAGACCCCACCCTAACCCTCCCCTTGGCAAGGGGAGGGGACCGGAGGTGCAGTTAATAGTGAGGCAAATCAGCAGAGAGGAAGAAGAAGAAGAAGAAGAAGAAATGGTTTTTTAGGTGGATTCACCGGAGTTGATATTAGGGGTGATTTGATAGGCGCAACGCCGATCGCCTTCCATAATATGTTCCACTCGTTCGATGGTGACGGTGGGTCCGAATAGGGTTTTAAAAACTTCTAGTTCGGACCGACATAATAATCGACAAGTGCGCGCAGCTTCATTAATGGGACAGTGGTTTTCTATGAATAACCAGGACCCATCCGGTTGGGCGATCGCCTCTGCCATATATCCTTCTTTTGTCCGAATTTCTGCAAAGCGTTGTACCTGGCGATCGAGTCGGGATTGCAGTGAATTTGGACCGTTATCCCCTTCTAAGGTGGAAAATTGAACGCGATACCCTTGGATTTGTCTACGAGAGCGTTCTGCTAAGACTTTCTCTAATTCTGCTTCCCCTAACACCGACTCAAAACTATTCAGAAATTCTACCATCAAGTCGGCATGAGTATTGGGAAATAGGTTGAGGGTGCGATCGGTCAACTGCCACAACTTCACAGGTCGCCCAATCGGACGCCGTTGTTCCGAGTAATCCACCAACCCCTCTCCCCGCAGCGCCTGTAAATGCTGCCGAATCGCCATCGGAGACACCTCTAACTGTTCTGCCAGGTCCGTCGCACTGGTGGCCCCTTGCATCTTTAACAGGTACAGAATTTGCTCTTTTGCTTTTTGTTTATCATCGGTCATTGGACATGGAAAAGATGAAGGATCAAAGCGGAAGCATGAAGGCGGAAGGCATTTAATTCGGACAAAACACGGTCCCTGGTTGTCTTTTGTCCCTCATCCGGTCCCCCAATTCTTCCTTTGAACCCAAATTATAACAATTATAAATCAAACCGACGCTGGAATCGAGGGTCTAGGTCAGCACTTTTGCGTTGATTGCACTGACGGCAAAGGGTTTGCAGATTACTGATATCGTTGGAACCCCCCATCGCCAGGGGAATAATATGATCAATATTCAGTTCGGTTTCTTGTTCGGTTTTACCACAACTTTGACACTGATGGCGATCGCGTTCAAACACATAAGCTCTAACTGATGCTGGAATCCGGATTCGAGGAGTTTTATTCATAGATTTTTAGTAGATTAAAGATAGACAGGAGGCAGAGCCTCTAATTCTCGTGACTCGGCAGAGCCAAGTCACGAGAATTAGAGTATTATATAATAGATTCTCGTGTCATGGCTCTGCCGTGATACGGGCATTTTGCGGCTCTGCCGCCTAATTGGTTTTGCTACTATGATGAGGTAATGTTTTGCTCATCCCTGCATCCGCCGAATCTCATCAAGCGGTGATTCAAGCTCGCTGGATTCCCCTTTATTGCGGGCTGCTATTTCTTCATATTCTGGCTCATCTGAGCAAAATTCTAAGCTAATTTTGATTCTAACTTTGCCTTTTTTCCAGCCAGGAGAACCATACTTTAAAATTTCAACATCGACCCCCTCTCCAAGCCATTTAAGTTTTTCATCTGCATCGCTCCCAATTCCCAAAAAATGGGTTTTTATTACTTTTGTTAATGCTTGCCTCAAGTCCCCAAATTTAATCATGGGATGATTCAATATTGGTATTCTTTGATTCGCTTGAGGCACCGATACCACTTCATCATCTTTCAGGGTTTCAACTTTATGGTTCATACACTTCCTCTTAAAAAATTACTTTCCTATCTTACATCATCAAAATTATGCTCATCCCTGCATCCTGCGAATCTCATCAAGGGGTGATTCAGGTGCACTGGTTTCGGGTTGATTGGGTGTCGATGTCTTTTGTCCTTCTGGCTCATCTGGGCAAAATTCTACGCTGATTTTAATTCGGCCTTTTTGCCAACCGGAAGCACCATATCTTAAAACTTGAACATTGACTCCCTCGTTAAACCATTTCATTTTCTCCTCTACTTTACCTGCTCGAAATATCGCATCGGCATTTTTCAGAAGCGTTATTAAGGCGTCCGTTAGTTCATGAGTTTTGAATGTTGGATGGTTAACTAATATTTTGAAAGACTCGTTTACCGACACAACCTCATCCGCTCGTAGAGGCTCAAAATTATTGCTCATAACAATTGCTCATTCTAGAATTGACCGTTTTATTGTATCTTATTAACACCCCCCTGTCAACAGGGTAAAATGCACCAAAACACATCCTACCCTATTGACATTCATCCCCTTAACTCATCTCCACCACCTCGGCAAACTCCCCATCTTCCACCTCAACAGGTTCCACTTCTATAATCGCCTCTTGCAAATTAGCCAATGGTAACTGATAGCGGTCTAACAGCATGGCCTGTAAACAGCTATTAATCCCTGAAACTACCTCATTGTAATCGGCAATTTTATTCTGGACTTCTTGCAACTGGATTTGATTACTATCGAGTTGCTCCTGTGCTTCCCGTTCCAGGGTTTTCTCTAGGTGCGATCGCGCTCGGTTGTATTGTTGCAAAATCATCTCCTCTTGCTGCTTCACCAACGGCAACAAATGAGTTTTCAGAGTTTGATTCGTCGTTTGTCGGAATGTACTTTGAATCGTGTGATTAACCTTCGGTTCAAAATCCAACTTTAACAACTGACGAATTGCTGGTTCCGCATCTTTCATGCTGACGCAATCATAACTTTGAGAAGTTTGTTGCAGCACTTTGCGGAACTGATAAATTGAAAAAGTGCCTTCATCGTAAAAGCGAGGACTCTCCCGCACGAAGCGATCGCATTCCGTACTCGCCGCCGCCCGAATCGCTTGCTGAACTTGCACCTCCAAATTCTTCACCGTCTGTTCTAATCCCGCATCGCCTCCAACTAAGCGGCAGAGTTCTCGGTAATACTCTTGACGGCGAATTCGTTCGATTAAATAGACAAAATAATTGGCAATGGTTCGTTCTGCTTCTTCTGCCAATACCTCCTCTAATTCATTGGACAAGTAATAAAATGCCTCAACTAAAATCGCCAATAACGGTGCAGTTGAGTTGCGAGGATGGGTGAGGGTTGCTTGCCGATACGCTTCTTCCACTGAGAAGGTATTCAACAGTTCATCCAGGCGGCAAACCATGCGGACTTTCAGTTTGCGGAAATCTTCCTCAAAGGTGAGGCACTGATTGGTGACAACCTCATTCACCTCTTGGGTGATATGTTCATTTAAGGCCGTTCCCAGGCGGCGTAAGTCATTATTCAGTTGTTCCATCCGCCGCAATTTTAACCCTTCAATGTTGACGGGTTGACTCTCTAGGTCCCGATATTGTTGGACGTAATGGCGACTTAAGGCGAGACAGATGGGTTGGAGGTCATTGGCGAGTGTTTTAAAGAGGAGAGGGCGTTTTTCGTTGGTTAGGTAGTTGGTAATGCTGGTGCGAAACTCTTCAATGCCGCTATCAGAAATAAGCTGATTGAGGAGGGAGGTTCCGCATTCGTTGAGGATGCGGACGTAGTTTTCATTGGGGGTTTCGTAGCTGTAAACCGCAATTTTAAATTGACTGGGGGAGAGTTTCCCGGAGTTGGCGCAGTAGCGGTTAAATTCGTTGACAAATTGCGGGGTGTCTTCCTGGATGCTGGTGTTTTTGACGCTTGCGGCAAATAGGGAATCTAATCCGTAGCGATCGCGTTCGCTGGTTTGTTTTATTTGACTTCCCCAAAACCCCAGCAATCCACTGGTTTTATAGAGGCGTTGGGTATCTCGGAACTGGGTTACAATCAGGTCATCTAAACGTTGCCGCAATTGGCTATTATACCAGGTTTCGTCAATCCGGTTGAAGACATAAAAGACGCGATCGCGAATTCCCGGATTAGACCGCATTTTTTCCAACAATTCCGTCTCTTCCGTGGTCATATCCCCTTCCGATGCCGGTTTGAGCACACATACCACCGCCGAAGTTTCCGGGTCTTCTATCTTGCGATAGGTCAGTTCCGCATCTCGTTTTACAGGCGCATCAATTCCCGGTAAATCAATCAGCACATTCCCATCTTTGAGCAAAGGATGATTGCAGTAATATTCAATCCGTTTCAAGACCGAACTGTTGCTCCCCCGGCGCGCATAACTGGCGGCTTCTTTGAGGTTGGCAAAGTTAAATTGCTCCATCGAAAAGGTGTGATTCTTAATCGGATGGATGCGACTGCTATTGGCGGCAAATCCATCCAGCAATAAGATTAAGGCTTTCGCTTGTTTGGCTGCCTGGGATTTACTTTCCCCCCCTTCTTTATTCAGCTTGGCTTCTCCAATTTGCCGCAACAGGTTGAAAACTTCGGGTTCATCAATATTAATCGCTGCTTTGATGTCTAGCCGCTCACATAAAGCCGTAATCTGGTCTTTAATCTCTAGCGCACTCAAAAAAGTGAGAACCACTCGCCCTTGGTCTGGTTCGGCATATTCAATATAGCACTCGGTCCCTGTGGCGTGACCCTCTGCACTGTAGAGCAATTCTTGTTCTAACAGGGCATTAATCAACATGGATTTACCGGCACTAAAAGCCCCGGCAAAGACAATTTCAAACTTAGGGGCCACCGCCTTTTTCAGCGAGGACTGAACAGCGGTGATATCCTGCTGCCGCAAGGCGGGTTCTTGATGCAACAATTCGAGAATGCGATCGACCTGCTCCTGTAGCTGCTGACACTGAGGGAGTAATTGAGTCATAACAGTGGTAAAAATGCCCCAGAAAAACATTATGTCTTTCAGTATTCCACAGTTTTCTATAAAATTATCAAAAGAAAAATTTACAAGAAATGATGCCCCTCAATACAAATCGGGGCAACTGTTCAACAATTGCCCCGACTTTGCGCCAATTTCACTTCATCTCATACCAAATCCGGTTGGTAAAAGTCGGTTTTCGCGCTTTAGCCCGCGCAGGCGGGCTTCGTCCGGATAGCCCCACCCTTGAGGGTGTGGGTTTTTATAGATTTTTAACAACCGAATTCCGTATCAGGGGTGACTCAAAAATCTCTAATCTGCACCCCCTTAATCCCTTAACCCCGCCACTTCCGGGTAAACTCATCCAACACGGAACTATGTAGCTGCCGTTGCAACCATTCCACCGCCTCTTTTTGATGGGTTAATCCCTGATAATATTGACAGACATCCACCAAAGAAATATTGCCAGGAACCGGCACCGATGCCAACTTCCGCCATTGCCGAGAAAACTCAGCTAAGGTACTGTTAGGAATCTGACTTTCTAACCACTGTAGCGCCTGCTTTTGGTTACTCAAACTTTGATAATAATGGCAAACATCCACCAAATTGATACTCGTGGATTGAGTCGCCACTTGCTGGGTTCCCGATCGCCACCACCGGGCAAATTCATTTAAAATTCCACTGGAAACCTGACCCTGCAACCAATGAATCGCTTGGTCTTGCATGGGCAATCCTTGATAAAATTTAGCCACATCCACAAAATTAATCGGGGATGACGCAGAAGAATGACCCCGCCAGCGACGAGCAAATTCTAGTAAATTCGCCTGAGAAACTTGACCCTGTAACCACTCTAACGCTTGATTTTGATGGGAAAATCCCTGATAAAATCGACAGACATCAATCAACCGAATCACCGGAGTTGGACCCGACTGAAAGGGGGGCCAAGGCGGTGCAGGAGTTGGCGGTGGAACCGGAGTCGGTGTTGGGGTGGGAATATAAATCGGGGGAGGCGTCGGTGGAACCGGCGTCTGGGGTTGAATAGCACTCACTAAGGCAGTCCAAGTCTGAATGCCGACAATCCCATCCACAGTAACATTCATTGCCCGTTGAAAGGCCATCACTGTGGAGTGCATCGTCGCCCCAAATACCCCATCAACGGACCCGGGATTGAATCCTTTATCCCGCAGACACATTTGGATATACTTCACATGAGAGCCTTTCCCTCCTTGGCGGCAGACATTAAACCAGTTGACATCTACACCGCCATTAATTCCGCTGACTTTACCGCTTTCTGTGTATTGCCAAAAGGTCCAACCATCCCACCCTCCGGGAACCCAAGGATTGTTCGTCTGATAGTGAGCAATCCATAGGGGATAATCGGTGAAAATTTTAGGATTACCAATCCGTTCCCAAAAACTGGGATAGGTGTAAATAATCGGGCGGCGCTTGGTTTCTTTTTCGACAATTTCCACCCAAGTTGTAATATCCCGAATAATCGCACTTGCACCGACCCCATCAGTGGATTCAATATCCAGAACTGGCGGCAAATCATCCGGTTCCAGTTTCACAGTGTCGAGAAAAATATCTGCTTGTGCTCGGGGGTCTCTTTTGGCCCGATAAAAGTGATAAGCACCCCGAGGCATCCCCACGGATTTAATCGCCGCCCAATTACTGCGATAGGAATCGGCCACAAACGTAGAACCTTCGGTTGCTTTGGTAAAGGCAAACCCCATGCCATCGCCAATCACGGAATTCCAATTTACGGGGTGTTGCCAATCGGAAACGTCGATACCTTTTGCACACATAATGGTAGATTTTGTTGAAAGAGTGAGGAACTGAGTGGCTTGGTTTCGGCAAAACTTCTTAAGGAAGTGGCCGGAGGTTTGATACAATTAGGAGGCAATTCCTCGGGTGGTAGCCCCTGCACAAGGGCCGATCGCCGCTGGTGGTGCAGGAGGGAAAACTTAGAAGGAAAAAGCCCGCGCTTCTCCTGCCAGTCCCCGAAAATGCCCCCTGGGAGTGATAGCTAAACTATACGGAGGGTGAGGCATTGGATCGGGAAAGGGTCAGGATTTAACTTGAACTGCAATCGATGACTTTTATCTCATCCCGTGCCATAGTAATTGAGTAAAATTTGAGGTTAGATTGGTTATGGAAGTGATTCCAGCGATTGATTTATTAGAAGGTCGTTGTGTCCGTCTGTATCAGGGGGATTACGATCGCTCGGATGTGTTTAATGAGGACCCGGTGGCGGTTGCCAAACAATGGGTAGACGAAGGTGCGACTCGGTTACATTTAGTGGACCTAGATGGGGCAAAAGCGGGGGAACCGCGTAATCTGAAAACCATCGAGGCGATCGCCCGCGCTGTTTCCGTCCCGATCCAAGTCGGTGGCGGATTGCGAGACTATGCCTCCGTTGCCAACTTATTATCCCTCGGGATCGATCGCGCTATTCTCGGGACTGTGGCAGTTGAAAAACCGGAACTCGTCCAGCAACTTGCCCAAGAATTTCCGGGTCACATTGTGGTCGGAATTGATGCACGAGATGGCAAAGTTGCCACCCGGGGATGGTTGGAAACCTCGGAAGTGTTAGCGACGGTCCTGGCGCAACAAATGGTGGAGTTAGGCGTGGCGGCGATTATTTATACAGATATTCATCGCGATGGCACATTGGCCGGTCCGAATATTCCGGCGTTGCGCGAAATGGCGAGGGCGGTGGATATTCCCGTTGTCGCCTCTGGTGGAGTGAGTTCCTTGACGGATTTGCTCAGTTTGTTGTCCCTGGAACCTCTGGGGGTGAATAGTGTGATTGTTGGGCGATCGCTTTATACCGGGGATGTTTCTCTGAAAGAAGCAATTCAGGCGATCGGTCCTGGACGGATTCAGGATATACCACCGGATTTTGGGTCTTCTACTTTTGCTTGAAAGTAAGAAATAACCCCGCCCGATTGGGTGGGGTTTTATGGAAACGACTTCAGTCGTTACTACGAAATTATGAAAGATAACGACTGAAGTCGTTACTACGAACGTTCGTTATTTCATGTAGCCGCGCTTCGAGAAGCGCCTGTCAATATGATAAATTTAATGACCCAAAAGAGTGATGGAATGTAGCCGCGCTTCGAGAAGCGCCTGTCAATATGATAAATTTGATGACCCAAAAGAGTGATGGAATGTAGCCGCGCTTCGAGAAGCGCCTGTCAATATGATAAATTTGATGACCCAAAAGAGTGATGGAATGTAGCCGCGCTTCGAGAAGCGCCTGTCAATATGATAAATTTAATGACAAGAAATCCTTATTTCATGTAGCCGCGCTTCGAGAAGCGCCTGTCAATATGATAAATTTAATGACCCAAAAGAGTGATGGAATGTAGCCGCGCTTCGAGAAGCGCCTGTCAATATGATAAATTTAATGACAAGAAATCCTTATTTCATGTAGAGGCGCTTCGAG
>NZ_JAMXOT010000229.1 GCF_024220515.1 Oscillatoria sp. HE19RPO | reverse complement strand
CGAATCGCCTCTACAGGTAGATATCATGGGGTTCAGGCGGATGTGTTGTTAAGACGGGCGATTCTCGAATCGCCTCTACAGGTAGATATCATGGGGTTCAGGCATAAAAAGGCACTTGTCCGGTCCCCTCTCCTCTTAGGGGAGGGTTAGGGAGGGGTTCCCCGCCTCACCCCCACTCCTCCCTATACCCTCCGCAAATCCAAGGTGAGAGGATATTCCCGACTGGGTAAAACCGATCGCAACTCAATCTCGCCCGGAGTATGTCCCAAGGGAACAAATCTCGTAATCAGTCGGCTATGAGCTTCCCGGGAGTTGAGAGGGAAGCTGTTCCACTCTACACCCCCTGGATGTTCGGCGTAGTAAGTACAGCCTCCGAGCGATCGCCCCTGCCAGGTATCTACGATATCAAAGACTAAGGGAACATGAGGGTCGATCGCCGGATGTAATCCTGCTGCTACTTGGCGGGCGCGATATCGCACTCCTGCCACACATTCTCCTGCTGTATCCGTCCCTTGCAATGGCACGGGATAGCCGTTACAGGTGACACTATGCCGTCCGGGGGTGGCATTCCTCAGCAGAACCTGGATGCGCTCCATCGATGAGTCTACATACCTTGCTGTGCCTGTGGTTGTGGCTTCCTCTCCTAACACATACCAGGGTTCGATCGCCCGTCGCAGTTCCAGTTGTACCCCCTCGCGGACGATCGCCCCATATCGCGGAAACCGGAACTCTAAAAATGGCTCAAACCACTCCCACTCCAAGGGATAACCGCTATCGGTTAACTCCCGGAGGATATCCCGAAAATCTGCGGCAATGTAATACGGCAATAAGAAGCGATCGTGTAAAATTGTTCCCCATCGCACTAAGTTTCCGCTGTAGGGTTGTTGCCAAAAGCGGGCAACTAGGGCGCGAATCAGTAATCCCAGGACTAGGGCCATCTGCGGGTGAGGAGGCATTTCAAAGCCCCGTAGTTCCAGCAATCCCAGTTGATTTTTCCAATTTTCCACCGGATACAGTTTATCGATACAAAACTCACTGCGATGGGTGTTGCCGGTGACATCGATCAGGAGGTTCCGTAACAGGCGATCGATGACTTGGGGGGGAATCTCGGCTTTGGGGACTAAATGTGCTAGGGCGATTTCTAATTCATATAAATTTTCATACCGCCCTTCATCGACTCGCGGGGATTGGCTGGTGGCCCCGATAAATAGGCCGGAAAATAGGTAAGATAAGCTGGGATGATGCTGCCAGTAAGTGATTAAACTCCGCAGTAAGTCGGGACGACGGAGTAAGGGACTCTCCTCTAGACTAGGACCGCCTAGGGTGATGTGCGAACCGCCTCCGGTGCCAATGCGGATTCCATCTTTGGTGTATTTTTCTGTATCTAGGCTGCTGAGTCGAGCTTCTTCGTAGAGGCAGGTTGTGGTTTCCACCAGTTCTTGCCAATGGGCGGCAGGATGCAGATTGACCTCGATAACGCCTGGATCTGGGGTGATTTGAAAGCCTTGCAGACGCCGATCGCGCGGTGGGGTAAAGCCTTCAATCTGGACGGAATAGCCGGTTTCGGTGGCAGCATCTTCGATGGAGGCGATCGCATCGAGGTAGTTTTCTGCTGCACTAATCGGCGGCATGAAACAGTACAAGTTGCCCTCTCGCACTTCTACGCATAAGGCGACTTTAACGCTGTTAGGGGTATCCACCCCGTGATGCTTCTCACTTTTGCGATTGCGAACTCGGGCCAAGATATCCTGAAACGGGTGAAAACTGTCCTCGGGATTGACTTCTGCTTCGGTTTGCAGTTCTTCCTCCGGTGCCCAATTCATCGCACTCAGGGGTAAGCGAAACCCGGCAGGAGAATCTCCGGCAATTAAGCAGAGGCGATCGCCGGGAGGATGCCAAGGACAAGTTACCCAGCCCTCTATTCTCTCTGTTTTTGTCCAAATTAAGGGCAAAACGTAGGCACAGAGGTCTTTTTCCGGATTTTTGTCATAAGCAGCGATGACCGAGTTCGCATCCACCCCTAGCCGTTGGGCGACTGCGGTGATGAAAATTTTAGCATCTTTGGTGGTATAATTTGTATCCCCGGTTTCCGGAAGGGGACTGCGCCAAATTGGGACGGCATCCTTGCGCCAATAACAGCCTAATGCCCAGCGGGGTAAGGCTTCCCCGGGATACCACTTGCCTTGACCCTCATGCAAGAGTCCTCCGGGGGCGAAGCGTCGGCGTAATTGGCAGAGTAACACCCAGGCTAATCGGCGTTTTTCGGCCCCCAGTGCGCCAGTGTGCCATTGTGCCGACTCGCGATCGTCCAGGGAAACAAAGGTGGGTTCTCCCCCCATTGTTAATCGCACATCTGCTGCTTGTAACTGGGCCTCGACTGCCTCACCTAACTGGGTGATGGCTTGCCATTGTTCTGCTGTATAAGGTTGGGTCACCCTCGGTTGTTCTTCCATCCGGGTTACCGTGACGGAATAGCTTAAGTCGCTCTCACAAGGACCAATTGAGCCGGTGACGGGTTCGGCATTTTTGGGGTCAGCCGCCGCAGCGAGGGGAATATGTCCCTCAGCGGTGAGGATTCCCGAGGTGGGGTCGAGTCCAATCCATCCGGCCCCCGGGAGATATACTTCGGCCCAAGCGTGTAAATCGGCTTTATCTGCCTCCGGTCCTGGAGGACCTTCTAAGGGAATTTCATCGGGTTTGAGTTGGATTAAATAGCCGGAAACAAATCGTGCCGCTAACCCACAATGCCGGAGAATTTGGACTAATAACCAAGCGGTATCGCGACAGGAACCGAGTCGTTTGGAGAGGGTTTCTTCACAGGTTTGAATGCCCGGTTCAAATCGGACGGTATAGGCGATATCCTGTTGGAGTTTTTGACTGAGGTTGCCAATAAAGGTGGTGATGTATGGGTTGGAGTTTTCTAGTTGATTCACCCATTCGGTTAATAAGGGTCCCGATTCTTGAATTTCCAAACAGGGTTGCAGTTCAGCGGCGAGTTGTTCGTCGTAGGTAAAGGGGTAGGAACTGGCGTACTGTTCGACTAAGAAATCAAAGGGATTGATGGGATGGAGTTCGGCGATTAAATCGACCTGAATCTGGAGGTGACTGGTCTTTTCAGGGAAGTTAACTCGGGCCATAAAATCACCAAAAACCCCTTGTCGCCAATAGAGGGAATGATTCTCCGGGGTGATGTTTAAGGCATAACTCTGAATGGGGGTGCGGCAATGGGGAGAGGGACGCAAGCGCAGGACATGGGGACCCAAAACCGCAGGGCGATCAAAACGGTAGAGGGTTTGATGGTTGAGGGCAACTTTAACAGACATTTAGGGTGACAGAGGGAGAGTGCAATGGCAAGAAAAAGTGGGGGGAATTAAGCGGGCGATCGCTTAGGATAAACGATGACCGCAATTGGCACAAAAACGGTCATTTTCTTTCACCGGCGCACCGCATTGGGGACAGAAATTTTGCCGGTAAGATGGGTTGGATTCTCCCTTACTCGGGGTGGATTCTCCCATACTCATTCCCATATTTCCCATCCGCATTTCCATCGGATTCATTCGCATTTCCATATCCCCCATTTTCATGGGTTTCATGGGTGTCATGGGTTCCATTGGTGTCATGGGTTCCATTGGTGTCATGGGTTTCATGGGTTCCATTGTCGCCGCTGGGGGGGGTTCTGCGGTTTGCATCGGTATCACTTCAGCATTCTCCAAATTCGGGGTTGTGCCGACTGCACTCATGGAGGACCCTTGCAACTGCACATAATGCGGACCGCGATCGCTTTCTATTCGCAAAATGAAACCCCCGGCATTGCGATATAAAATCGGGAGGGCGGTCCATTTTCCCGTGGAAAATCCGCTACTTGATTGTTGCTGTTGACCGGGAAGAGTCCCACTAAGGGTCACAATCGTTTGATTGTCCTGATTGTAAACAAAAACCTGCTGGCCGTTACCCAGGTTACACATATATGCCATAACCGAGCCTCAAATGTTATTAAACGAGGATCTTTTCTAGTTTAGGATAGTTTGGATCGGAAACGACGATGGAATCCGAAACGAAACAAATTGAAATTAAACGCAGGATTATTTAATAAACCAACCCCCAAATTTTCAGACGCCGTTGGGTTCTATCGCTGAACCTGCCTCTGCTATTGCCACCACAGTTTCCCAAGGAACTGGGGGTAATCCTTCTGATGGATAAAAATCTTGTCCCTGTCATCAATTTCTGACCTCAATTTACACCTTCCGCTGAACCTGGGGAAGGGTGACAAGGGTGCGGTCCGAATTTTTCGATATCAAGAAGCTGTGACAAAATGCCAAATAGTTTCCGGGAAAAGTTGCCCCACATCAAGAATCGGTGACAAAGAGGTAGGGCTGTTTCATTCTCAACGCCAAATTACTTTTTTGCTTGTTCGTAAACTCTATCTGGCGGGGGATACAAGCAGATTCCCCTCCTCTGGAGGGGAATTTTGGGGCAGATTCCCCTCCAAGGGAGGGGTGTCCCGAAGGGACGGGGTGGTTTCTTGATTTGGAAGAGACATATACTTTTGAGTAAAGAAGCATAGCTCAATACTTGATTACTAGCTAGAATTTACCAC
>NZ_JAMXOT010000228.1 GCF_024220515.1 Oscillatoria sp. HE19RPO | reverse complement strand
TTAACTAGGACTTGCAAGCTAGTCAAAGGTCTACCCCGCCAATTTTGAGTCAGATGACAGAATAAGCGATGCTCAATTTTATTCCATTTACTGGTCCCCGGAGGAAAATGACAGACTTGAATCGTTTTCTGAATTTCGTCTGCTAACTCTTGAAGTTTTAACTTCCAAAGCCTCGACCGATAGCTATTACTCCCTCCACAATCTGCGGCGATCATTATTTTTTGACTATTAGGATAACAATCTTGACCCATTGACTGCCACCAATGACGAATTGATGACACCGCAAATTCTGCCGTGTCATGGTCAATTCCCACATTTATCCATCCTTTGTTCTTGGTTAAATCATAAATTCCATAAGGAATCGCTTTACCCAAGTGTGGGTCTATAAAATCATGCATTCGGACCTCAATAGGCTGCTCCTTAAGGCTCCACTCGGCTCCTCCGTTTTTAAAATCTCCAATTAATTCCTTTTTTTTAGTATCAACAGAAATTACGGGTTCCTTGTCGGCTTGAAAACGTTTCACCTCAGAAGCAATATGTAAAAATTGCTCATCTCTATCTTGACAAGATGAGCCATCCCGAGTTTTTCGATTTGATTGTAAGCTATAGCCTAGATAATCCAGTAAATTGTAGACACTTTTTGAACTGATTCGGTGTCCCCCACGATTTAGCTCCGTGGCAAGTTTGGCTACACTTTTAGAAGTCCATTTTAGTGGGGACTCCGGATCTCCCAAGGTCATGGGTTCTATCAAAGATTCCAAATCGGATAGCAGCATTCCATCTTTTTCTTCTAGTAATCGACGTCCACCACCTTCTTGACGGATGCGTTCTCGGTCTTGTTCTGATGGAGTATCCGAGGATTCAGACAGTTCACGGCTCCCTGAATTTATTGTGGTCCGGGATAGTCCAGTTGCTTTAGATACAAGCGTTACACCTCCCCATCCCAAAGACCGCGCTTCAATTGCGGCCCAAATCCGTCGTGTTTTTTCATTCAAATAAGGTAATAATGACTCATATTTATCTCGAATGCTTTTTAGGGTTTCATTGTCCACAATTGTATGGCTCGCCGCAGCGCTACTTCTTAAGTATCCCACCGGGGGTCTAATTGGTCAAGTTATTTTTACACGATTCCTATTCCTCTTTTAACGACTTCGGATGCCAATTCTTGGTGGGTCCATTCATTGATTGGCCGCTGACTTTGTGAGGGATGTTCACAGGCCACTGCCACAATTTGGACAATCTTATCTACCGTAAATGTGGCGGGCTTACCGGAACGAGGTTGATCACTTAAAACCAATATAATCAGTTGAATTAATTTTTTATCGCTAGTTGCGGAGGTTTCGGCTTCCGCCAGTGTAGCTGAGGCCGAAGCCCATCGCGAGCGCCACATCCGCACTTGATTCCGGTTCATTTCCAACCGATTGGAGATTTCGGTATTATTGATTCCATCAGCAGCCAACAAGACTAACTTGGCCCTTTCTACTAACCGATGGGGATTAGTTGCTTTGCGCGATATTTGTTCTAGTAACTGATGTTGCCTGGAAGATATTGTACAGACTTGAGCTTTTGGAGTAGGTATGATTGATTAAGTCAAGATCGAACCGTGAGGCGAGGCCCCTGGCAGGGACCACTCTGCCTCTTCCTCTCATTATAGCTGATTATGTTCTTTTGCACATCTGCACTAGGGTGGCCAGCATCACTTTAATTTGAGCTAAATCTGGTCTATGATCTTTACTGTACCCGTATCGAAATAATCCTTGTTCATTCACGCCACAGCTATGTTGATGCACTGGTAGTATCTAGGCGGACTCGCTCGGCTTTTAAGTCATACACTTGTATGAGGTTGCCCCCCAGTTCTTGCTCAAATTTCTCCCAAGGCAAGGTGTTACTTAGGTATCGCAATACTGCTTGTAATCGGTCATCACTTAAATCTAAGGCTCTGATAGCAGTCCCAGTAGAAATACTTAAGGTCTCTAATCGATTTTCTACCCAGGACTGAACGTGGCTTAATCGATGGTCTCCTTGTGATAAAATGTAACTCAACCATACTACCGCTACCCATCCTAGACTTATTCCCTGCCAGTTTCCATGAGTAATGAAGTGTTTGTCCAGTAGCTTTTGGATTCCCATCCGCTCTAATATGGCTAGTAATACAGGTATGTCATCTACTCTTTCGGCATTTAATTCTTCGTTGTTGTTCATCCCTATGTCCTGCCTATACTACAAAGGTTTGAGCTACAATACCCAGGCTCTTGAGGAGTCCTGATGTTTAGATAATCCTCTATTTTACACTAAAAACTGGTCAGCTCCATCTGGAGTTTTTAATAAAAGTCTCTCTCCCTTTAACTCTCCTACCATTTTTGAATGAACACTTGGTTATTTTTTAGTCATAAGGAAAGGATTAAATTGCCATCTTTTGTGCTTCTTTAAAAATGAGCGAACCGTAAGCGTACTGAGTCGGCTGCTTGTCTATCGGTTAATCCTTCGGCAAACTGCATTAAGGTAACCAACGCTAAAGAAGCCGGAGACCGGGCTAACTTACCACAGTTCGGGTAAAGCTCAAGAAAGTCTTTATCTGTATAGAGTCTTCCTAGTTCTTCATACATGAGCATATAAACGTTTCATGTACGGGAACGAGGCCCTTGCCACGGCAACGGTTTGTTCAGGAATAATCCATTGTTCTTGAGGATGAAGGGTCATGATTCACTCCATAAATTAGGGGAGAAACAGGGTAGGGTCCCTAAACCGCCATGAGTTTTTCTTGGGTACTATTTTAACGGGCTTGACTCTCCTAGGTAGGTAGGGGGTCAGGCCCCCTATGTGATTAGCCAACAGAATCCTATCAGTCAATGGCTATTCATTTTCACCGAATTTTACCCAATCTTCAGACAGTCCTCCCCTAATCTGTAAACCATAACCCTGATTCCGGTTTCAAGCGTTGTGCAAAGTCTTTTAAGGGGATGAATGCCCCGGTTTCTACCTGTTGTACAGGATTTCCCGCCGTTTCCCAGGGGAAGGGGAGTAAGGGGACTAATCCTTCCCCGGGATTACGCTGTTCTTCTCCTCCGAGGTAAAATAACAGATTGCTATCTTGGCAAATTCCCCCTGACTGTTCTACCAAACAAACCGCATTATTATTATGAACTCGTCCGGTAGAAAGCGCCATCGTCGATAAGTCTTGACCTGTTAAAGCTACAATTCTATTTAAACTAGAAGTGACTAACCGACAGCGGTTTAATCCCGAGTCCGAAGCGGTATTATTCCAGTTTAAAAAAGGTAGGGGAATAGACCCATTTCCGGTATAAGCAAAAGTGGCTAAACCGCCTTCATATTCCACACAACCAAATACCGTAGAGGTGACAGTTCTAGGAGGAAGGTCTAACCCCCAGTCTTGAATTCTAGCCGTTAATTGATTGCTCACTCCATTGTTTCTAAATAAATTATTCTCTCCGAGGGCAGATTCGGCCAATCCCAGGGTTAAAATTCCATAATTCTGATTATCTTCCAGAATATTGCCTTGAAGAGTTGGCGTTGCTGAGGCGGTAACCACGATGCCGTTACGGTTGCTGCGAATATGATTGTCTGTAATCGAGGGATTTGCCATGCCTGCGATCGCCACCGCAATTCCATTGTTAGTAAAATCATTATTTCTAATCTCTCCCGCCCCTTGCTGGAGTATAGAAATTCCATTTCCCCCATTATTAATAAACCGATTTTTTTCCAGAATAGGGGTAGCGTTTCCTCCGACTAAAATCCCTTCTCGGGGATTATCCATCAAGGTATTATTGCGAATCAAAGCAGTGCTTGTATCTTCCATCCAAATTCCCGTTCCGTTGGGATGGGGGTTGGTGAGGGTTACCCCTAAAATTTGGCTATTGTTTCCGGCAAATAGGGTATAATTTTGTCGTCCTGCAGTGCGCGTTGACGCAATTCCTCCCCCGCGAATGATTACCCCTTCTCCCTGCTGGGATTCATTGCCGATTAAAATTACCCCCGGATTCAGTTTCAGGGGAAAGGTTTCCCGGGCGCTATACAATCCCGGGGCGAGATAAATGACTGTTCCGGGACGCGCACCTTGTAGCGCATAGGAGATACTGCGAAAGGGATTGTCTTGGGTGATTCCGGCATTGGCAGCATTGGTGCCCTGATTGGGGTCAACATAATAAATCGTTTGTGCCGAGGCGATCGCCTCTGGGGAGGGGGTGGGAAACTCGGCAACGGGTGGAGGGGATGGCGATGTCTGGGGTGTCTCCGGTGTGACAGTTGGAGGGATGACAGGAGGTGGGGTACTGCGCGCCACGGGAGAACCATTGATGCGATCGATTTGACTGGTATAAGTCAGTCCATAGTAAATCATCCCCGGATCGATGGGCGTTTGATTCCAGGATAACTGGAGACTTTGGACGCGATCATTCGCTAAAAACTCACCGATATACATTCCACAACTGTTCTGGGCATTGACTTCTGGGGTACTGCAATTATTTTCGACTCCCCGTCCCCTGCCATGAATCCCGATCAGTTCGCCATTGGCATTAAAGATACCGCCCCCACTCATGCCACTGCGCGTCAGATTGCTGTAGAGTAAGCGATACCCGCCATCCTCCGAGGGGGGGGTCACTTCGGCGATCGCACCTTCGACTAACTGGCGACTGCGAATTTTTTGGCGCAAATCATCGGGATTGGGCCATCCACTCACAAACACCGGAGTTCCCGCCTGGAGAGGATTTTGGGCAGTTCGGGCAAAGGGATAGGTGCGATCGCTTTGCACCCGTAGTAACGCCAAATCCAATCCGGCGATCGTTTGTCCCAACTCTCCTGAAGGATGTCCCAGGGGAATAATATCTGGACTATTTTCCGAGGCATCAACGTAATACACCTGTCCATCAGGCATGGCGATCGCATGAAATCCCCCCCGTTTCCAAACCACGTGCAACGCAGTCAGCACATAATAACTATTTCCCTCCCGCGCTACAATCACCCCACTCCCGGTTTTTTCCCCTTCAATTAAAAACGCATCTCCCTGTTGGGTCAAATTCGGACTAATTAATACCGAAACTTGCCATGCCACCGCATCCACTTCCGCCGGAGTCAATGCTAAGACGAGAGGATTCCAGGTTGCCACGGCAACGGTTACAATTGTTGGTAATAATTGGTGTTTAAAATTCATATTGTAAATCCTTAAATATCCCCTCATTCCTCGTGACTTGGCTCTACCGAGTCACGAACCTTTGGAGGCTCTGCTTCCAGTCATTTATAGCGATTCCCACCGTTATAAAGTACATTTTTGGGAGGGGAGTGCGAGCATCTTGCTCGCTATTGTCATAGCGAGCAAGATGCTCGCACTCCTGTAAATATCTTTACTTCATGAGTCTAACAACCTCTATCTCCTATCTTTTAAGCAAGATGCAATGAGGCAAATCAGCCTGATTTTACCCAGAGATACCCTCAAAATTACAGCAACTAATTTCTGTGAAAATAAAAAAAGCGCAGAATAAACCGCGCCTTGATAGAGGCAAATTGCCCCAAGGTATTGAGGAGAAAAAACTAAAGAAACAGTGGCGATCGCCTGCACTGTTATTGAGTGACCGCGCTGACAAACCACAATCCCAATGCCGGTTGTAGATTGTGGGCCACCGATTCTAAAGGAGCGATCGCCTCCTCACCAAACTCTTGCACCGGATTGCCCTTGCCTTCCACACTAAAGGCAATCAACTGCCGTAACACTTGAGTCGGGTCACTGGCATTAAATCCGCTCAACGTGAACAACATATTATCCGGCTGACAACTGTCTTGTAAATCCTTCACCAAACAAATCACCCGGTCATTATTCACCCGTCCTGTCGCAAATAACATTTTATGCAATTGACCCCCATAAGCGGTCACCTTTTGGTTTAACTTCTGAGTCACTTCATTGCAGCGATTTTCCGGTAAATCCACCTCCGAACTCTTCCAAACAATCATCGCTTGGGGAATTGAGGCATACCCTTGTTGAGCCACCGTTGCATAATTGTTGCCGTAGGGTTCGCAGGTGAAATAAGCCCGCTGAATGCCCGTGGATTCTTCCGGAGTAGGCGGAATTCCCTGGGGATTGCGGGCGATTAATTGATTTTCCCGTTCGTTGCCGCGAAAGGTATTATTAGCAGCAATCTGAGGCTGAGATTCGGCGATCGCCACTAACCCATAATCGCTATTATTCTCGATAATATTCCCCTCTAAAACAGGACGCGCCGCTTGCGTCACCACAATCCCAATCCGATTTTGGTGAATATGATTACCGGCAACAACTGGGGCGGCATTATGCCCGATCGCCAGAGCAAAACCCGTATCCTGAAACACATTCCTGCGAATTTCCCCTTTCGACTCCTTCGTGACCGAAATGCCATTTCCTCCATTATACATAAACTGATTATTTTCAATAATCGGTTGCGCCGTCCCTGATACAAAAATTCCCTCGCGATTATTATTCGTAAAGGTACTATTTCTCACAATCGCATTGGCATTTTCTATCCAAACACCCGTCCCATAAGGATTAGGATTCGTAACGGTCACCCCGAGAATTTGGCTACTATCTCCGGCTAATATTGTAATATTTTGACCCGCCCAAATTCGGCTGAGATGGGTATTTCCTCCGGTAATCACCACCCCATCCCCGCGACCACTTTCATCCCCGCGCAGAATTACTCCCGGTTGCAGTTTCAAGGGAAAAACTTCCCCTGCATGATAACGTCCTGGGGCCAACTGAATCACCGTTCCCGCCTGAGCTCGTTCCAAAGCAGCGGTAATCGTTCTTAACGCATTCGCTTCACTTTGACCGGCACTGACTGAATCATTTCCCCGCTTGGGATCAACATAAATAATCCGTTGCTGGGCGTTCATACTCGGCTGAACTGTGGGAACATTTGCCAGGACTTTACCCCCATCGACTCTCTCTCCCTGACTTCCTAGAGTAACCGTTACTGCACTCAGTAACGATAAAGTAATTAAAACGAGGGGATAGCTGCTTATTTTATTCATCATAGACCAGTTCTTGTGGATTATCTTGATAGCAATTGAATCCAATGAACCCTGACGGTACTGATTAGTTACTTATTTTATGCCCGTCTAAATAAGCTAATTTTTTATAGATTTTCCGGATCTTTTTTTTATTTACTCAAGGGATTGGGGGTCATTTGTCATTTGTCATTTGTCATTTGTCATTTG
>NZ_JAMXOT010000227.1 GCF_024220515.1 Oscillatoria sp. HE19RPO | reverse complement strand
AAAAATAAAACCTTCAAAAAACCCGCAGGCTCAAGCCTGGGGCTACACGGACAAAGCGGTGCCTGCGCGGGCTAAAAGAGCCTTGTTAGGTGCGATCGCATCAAAGCAAGGATGATTTATTTGTTGGAATCCCCTAATACGAGGGTTAAGGGAACTCCAAAAAATAAAATACCCAAAAAACCCGCAGGCTGTTCGCGTAGCGTTCCGTAAGGAAAGCCTGGGGCTACACGGACAAAGCGGTGCCTGCGCGGGCTAAAAGAGCCTTGTTAGGTGCGATCGCATCAAAGCAAGGATGATTTATTTGTTGGAATCCCCTAATACGAGGGTTAAGGGAACTAACCAGACTCTCTATAGCCCGCGCAGGCACCGCTTCGTCCGCAAGTGCCCCAGGCTTGAGCCTGCGGGTTTTTTGGGTATTTTATTTTTTGGAGTTCCCTTACCCCTACCCTGAAGTCGCTCCGATGGTGAAAACAGGTAAAGACCCAATCCTATCCGGTTACTTCTGTAAAATTTTCTCAGTCCTGGCGGATCAACAGACTTAGAACACAAAAAAAAGCCTATTAAAAACTCAGATAATTCAATCCTTTATTCTGAATTTTTAATAGGTTTGACTCCAGGAGAGTAAATCAATCAATCCTGAGTTTTAGAGAGAATTGCTATCCCCCAGTTGGGTTTCCTGACGAAGATAGGCTTCGATGAAGGCGTCGAATTCGCCATTCATAATGTCAGTAATATTCGTCGTTTCAACGCCGGTGCGGAGGTCTTTTACCATTTGATAAGGGTGAAAGACATAGTTGCGAATCTGGTTCCCCCAGGCGGCTTCTACCATATCCCCCCGGATTTCGGCAATTTCTTGGGCGCGTTGCTCTTGAGCAATCACGAGCAATCTCGCTTTGAGTAAAGCCAGGGCCTTTTCTTTGTTTTGAAGTTGCGATCGCTCCTGGGTACAGCGCACCGCGAGTCCCGTGGGCAAATGCACCACCCGCACGGCAGTTTCCACTTTATTCACGTTTTGACCGCCTTTCCCCCCAGAACGAGAGGTGGTGATTTCTAAATCTTTCTCGGGAATCTCTAACTTTACCGATTCATCCAACATCGGCATGACTTCGACTCCCGCAAAGCTGGTTTGCCGTTTGCCGTTGGCATTAAAGGGCGAAATTCTCACCAGTCGGTGAGTTCCTTTTTCTCCCTTCAAATAGCCATAAGCATAACGTCCCTCAATTTCCAGAGTGGCTGACTTAATCCCCGCTTCGTCTCCCTCAGAAATTTCGCTACATTGGACTTTATACCCATGACTTTCGCCCCAGCGGGTGTACATTCGCACCAACATTTCTGTCCAATCTTGGGCATCGGTACCCCCGGCACCGGCATTGATGCTCAAAACCGCACCGCTTTTGTCGTAGGGTCCACAGAGCAATTGTTCTAATTCCCAGCGATCGAGTTCTTCATCGAGTTGGGTGAGGGTGGATTCCGCTTCCTGACAAAGTGCCTCATCGGGTTCCATTTCCAGCAGTTCTAAGATAGCCTTGGTATCTTCTAGGCTATTTTTCCACTGATGGTATTGGTCTAAATGAGATTTGAGGTCGTTGAGTTCTTGCAGGGTAGAAGATGCAGTGCTCTGGTTTTCCCAAAACTCGGGTTGAGCGGCTAATTGCTCTAAGTCGTGGATTTTGGCAGTGAGGGCGGGAATGTCAAAGATAGTCCTGGGTTTTACCCAGGCGATCGTACAACTGTTCGACTTCCCGTTTGATTTCTAAAACTTCCATGTTGGCTGTCGCGGATTTCCTTTCTCAATCAAGCAGATAACTAATTGTTATTGTAGCGAAGCTTGGGCCAAGCAGATTGTTTTCCTTGGGGTGACGATGCTGCTTACCCCAGTCTTGATGGGAACCGGGCCCCTCCTCGCTTTGCCTGGGATTTTAAGGGGCGATCGCCGGGAAGCCCGTGATCTCAGCAGCGTCCAGAGGGGGCGATTTGACCGGGCCTTAACATTTCTTCACAACTCCTGGACATACTTTACATTCATCAGAAAAAATTTCCGTATTTTTGCTGAAATGCCTGATTTCCCCCCAGAGGAGTTCCGTAAAACAACTCTAGTGGCTGCCTCTATCTTCAGGCATACTAAAACTAGGTTAAATGTATTAACTAACTCTTAAGACAGTTTTTGTTATTTTCCAATCCATAGCCCCTGAGAACCAGGGAATCCCTTTATTTGAGGCTCTAAATAAAATGGCGACTCAATCCTCTTCTATGCACTACCGAGGGATGGAACTATTAGTCTCCTATCACCAAAATCCCTCGGTGCTAGTTCGCAATCAACTCGTGCGCTTAAATGCTGGCTTGGTTAGAAAAATAGCTCACCGAGTCAGCCATCAATGTGCTGAACCCTACGAAGACCTCGAACAAATTGGTTATTTGGGCTTAATTCGGGCGATCGAGCGATTTGAACCGAGCCAAGGTTGTGCCTTTAGCTCGTTTGCAGTCCCCTACATTCGCGGCGAAATGCTGCATTTTTTACGGGATAAAGGGTCTTCGGTGAAAATTCCCCGGCGGTGGCGGGAATTGCAAACCCGAGGCGAACGGGTTCGCGAAGCATTAACTCAATCCCTCGGGCGTGTCCCAACTGATGCAGAAATTGCCGAACAGTTGCTGGTTTCTGTGGAAGAATGGCGGCAAACGAAGTTAGCCACACAAAATCGGATGCCCCTGAGTTTAGATGCCTTGGTCTCTGTCCAGGTTGATTCTCCGGTGACCTTGGGTGATACCTTGGTGGATCATCACTATCAATCCCTCCAAAGTTTAGAAGAAGAACGCCAACAACTCCAACAAGCCCTCAGTCAGTTGGAAGAGAAGACTCGCACGGTGATTGAGTCCGTGTTCTTTAATGAAATTCCCCGGAAAGAGGTGGCGGAGCAAATTGGCGTGAGTCCCATGACCGTGACGCGCTGGATTAAACGCGGAATTGAACAGTTAGTCGGTGGGTTACAACCTTCGGCGAGTCCCACGGAATCGTAAAGAACAGGAGAAGAAACCGGGTTTAAGCAAGATAGAAGGCTTTCACCCGATTATTTTTTATCCCCTAAAACCTGCCCGATTTTCATCAGCAGGGTGGCTAGAATTACTGAAAATTTTGAAGTCAATTAATGCTCAAAAATATCTTTATATTGCAGTAAATCTAAAGAAATAAACACGGGCAAACATTGGAAGCACTGCTGGGCGAGTTCCCAACGTTCCTCTCGTTCTAGCATGACTTGTAACTTCTGTTGAACTCGGAGTAAATAGCGCACATCATTGGCGGCATAACTTAACTGCGCTTCTTCCAGGTTGTCTGGATTGCCCCAATCGGAACTTTGGGCGCTTTTATCCAGTTCAACTTTGCAGAGTTCTTGGACGACTTCTTTGAGTCCGTGGCGAGGGCTGTAGGTGCGGGCGAGTTTGCTGGCGAGTTTGGTACAAAATACAGGTTGGACGGCGATGCCGAGATGATAGAGCAAGGTTGCCATATCAAAGCGGGCAAAGTGAAAGACTTTGAGGATATGGGAAGCTTCGAGGAGTTCTTTCAGATGGGGGGCTTCTTTTTGGCCTCGGGGGATGCGAATGACGGTGACGTGACCTTCACTGTCGCAAATCTGCACCAAGCAGAGGCGATCGCGCTGGGGTAAGAGTCCCATTGTTTCCGTGTCCACCGCGATCGCACTAGCGGACAAATACCCTGCCAACTGTTCCGGTGTTAAATCGCCGTCGCCCACTTGAAATGCTTGCAATGTCATAACCTACCTGTACTCTTCCTTGAGGTAAATCCAACCCCCAATCTATCAGGACTTAGGCATTTTTTCTAAATGTAGGGTTGATTCGCGAATCAACCCTACATTGATGGCTTGAACTTCACCAGGACTTACGCATTTGGAAAGAGCAAAACCTCTGATGTAGAGGCGATTCGGGAATCGCCTCTACATCAGAGCGTGAATTCTCACAATCTGCGTAAGTCCTGTCTATCAAAAGCCAGCCCCCTAAAGGAATTCAGGTTCCCCAGTCTATTTCAGAATTAAGGAACCCGAACCTTACCGACCCTTGATAAAAATTTGGCTGTAATAATACTCGCCTTTGGCATTTTTAGCAATCCCAATGCCGGTCAAATCATAACCCCCCACCATATTCTTTTGATGACCCGGACTGCCAATCCACCCCTCTACCGCGCGGACCACCGGATCCCGATAGCCCATGTTATAGGCGAGATTTTCCGCTGCGCTGCGATAGGACAGGGATTGACCGATCGCCTTGATGCGCTCATCAAACCCATCATGACTAAAAGTCATCTTACCCTGGGCCATCGCTTCACTATGTTTTCGGGCCTGGTCACTGATCCGTGCGTCTACGGTTAACGGAGGCAGGTTCTGGGCCTGCCGATATTGATTCACCAATTCATGAACCCGTTGTTCCATCTCGCTAAATTCAGAATCCGAAGTTGCCGGAATCGGAGTCGTTGGTTGAGAACTCGACGCAATTCCAGCATCTTCTAATCCAGATTCCAAAGAGGCAGAAAACTGACAACCACTTACGGTCGTCGCCATCGTGAATAGAGCCAGCTTTGCCAGGAGAAATCCGAGTTTCATGAGCTTTAATCCACTTAGGAGTTGGGGAGAAGATGTTTCGCCACCGTTTGTACGTCTTTGTCACCCCGGCCCGAACAATTAATCACAATCCGAGGGCTGCCTTCAACTTGAGTACAAAGGGTTTCTAAATAGGCGATCGCATGAGAGGTTTCCAAAGCTGGAATAATCCCCTCTAATTGCGATAACCGCTGAAACGCCTCTAACGCTTCTTTATCCGTAATACTGTAATATTCCGCCCGTCCCAGGTCTTTCAAATAACTATGTTCCGGACCGACACCAGGATAATCCAACCCAGCACTAATCGAGTGGGCCTCAATCACTTGGCCTTCATCATCTTGCAGTAAATAGCTCATCGCCCCATGCAAAACCCCGATTTGGCCGTGGGTGAGGGTGGCCGCGTGTTTATCCGTTGTCACCCCTTCCCCTGCCGCTTCTACCCCAATCAGGCGGATTTGGGTTTCGTTGACAAATTCATGGAATAACCCCATCGCATTGGAACCGCCGCCGACGCAGGCGAGGAGAATATCCGGCAACCCGCCCCATTTTTCCAGGCATTGAGCCCGGGTTTCCTGACCAATCACCGCATGAAAGTCACGGACCATCATGGGATAGGGGTGGGGTCCGGCCACGGAACCCAAGATGTAATGGGTGGTTTCCACGTTGGTTACCCAGTCGCGAATCGCTTCGGAGGTGGCATCTTTGAGGGTGCCCGTCCCAGCGGCAACCGGGCGGACTTCAGCCCCCATTAGGCGCATTCTAAACACATTCAGGGCTTGCCGTTCCATATCGTGAACGCCCATATAAATGACGCATTCTAGGCCAAAGCGGGCGCAGACTGTTGCTGTTGCAACGCCATGTTGACCCGCGCCGGTTTCAGCGATAATCCGCTGTTTGCCCATGCGTTTGGCGAGGAGGGCCTGGGCGATCGCATTATTAATTTTATGAGCCCCGGTATGGTTGAGGTCTTCCCGTTTTAGATAAATTTGGGCACCACTGCCGTCGGGTCTAGCATAATGTTGGGTCAGGCGTTCGGCGAAATACAAGGGGCTAGGACGTCCGACATAATCATGTAGCAACAAGTCTAGTTCAGCTTGAAATTCCGCATCGTTGCGATATTGCTGATAGGCGGTTTCCAGTTCTGCTAGGGCAGGCATGAGGGTTTCAGGGACATATTTCCCGCCAAAGCGTCCGAAGCGTCCAAAGGTATCCGGTTGTTGGGGGTTAGAGGTTAGGGGTCTGGGTGTCGTAGTCACGGCGATCGCAATAAATGAAACAATAATGGAATCAGACTTCCATTATACGAGTCCACTGCTCATTCCGGAGTCCTCCATTTGTCGAGCTTTTTGTCTGGCTTTTTGTCTGGCTTTTCCGCTTTTAACCCCCTGCGGTTTGCCCTAGGCTAAACTACAATGGATTGCTGTTTGTTATGATTTGATAAGGTTTATGGACGCTTCTAAAAAAAAATCCGGTCGGGACAATCGCATCGCTTATCAAGAATTCGGAACAGGTAGTCAACCCAATGCCGCCACGGAACGTCCGGTTACGGAACTGCCGCCCTCTGAGCAAAAGATTCGAGTGCAAGCCTCTCGCAAGGGGCGCAAGGGTAAAACGGTTACGGAAATTACTGGCTTTCAACTGAAACCGGAAACGTTATCCGACTTGGCAAAGCAGCTTAAAAGCAAGTGCGGAACTGGGGGAACGGTAAAGGAAAATACGATTGAAATGCAAGGGGATTGCAAGCAAAAAGTGGTGGAAATTTTGACGGGTTTGGGTTACTCGGCAAAAATCAGTGGTGGCTGATTTTAACTTCCCATAAAACTTAGGGCTGTTTCATTCTAAAATTTTCCCGACACCGTAAGCTTTACAAACCCAGGGTTTTCGGCCTTATTTCCTAAGTTGAAACTAAGAAAACTAAGAAAAAGAGACCACCCCGTCCCTTCGGGACACCCCTCCAAGGGAGGGGAATTAGGCTGTATTCCCAGATAGATAAAGCTTATAAATAACCTAAAAATTAATTGGGTCCGGAGAATGAAACAGCCCTACTATAAAACCTACACATTCAAGGGTAAATCTTCCTCAACAAAGCGCCTGTAACTGGGCTAACTGTGATCATTAGCCTGGAATCGGTTGGCCCGGTTTTAGGGGAAGCTGTTCTAAACAATTTGCTTCAAATTTTGAGCGACGCTGTTGAGGCGATCGGTGCCGGTTTTGACTTGGCTAATGCCTTGGGCGGTTTGATTGGCGACTTTATTTAGGGAGTTCATGGCTTCTACGACTTGCTGAATGGCGATCGCTTGCTGTTTGGCGCTTAAAGAGATTTGTTGGGTACTTAAGGTAATGTTATTAATGGCTTCGGTGACTCCCTCGAAGGCTTCAGCGGTTTCTTTGGCAATTTTCAAACTCGCTTGAACGGTTTTACTGCCTTCATCGGTGACAATTACCGTGGAATTAATCGCCGATTGAATGTCTCCAACGAGTCCATTAATCTTTTCGGTGGATTTCTGACTTTGGTCGGCGAGTTTTCTAATTTCACTGGCAACGACGGCAAATCCTTTGCCATGTTCTCCGGCTCGAACTGCTTCTACTGCGGCATTCAGCGCCAGCATATTGGTTTGAGTGGCTAAGTCACTGACGAGTCCAGAGATATTACGAATTTGAGAGGTTTGTTCGCTCAAGCGGAGGATTTGTTCGGCGATTTCTCCGACTTTTGCTTTTAAAGCGGACATATCGGCTAAGGTGCGTTCAACGGCTTTGCTCCCGCCTTCGGTTAAGCCTAATGCATTGCGGGCATCAGCGGCAGCAGCTTCGGCTTGTTGAGCGGATTGTCGGGAGGATGCGCCCAATTCATCCATGGTGGTGGTGGTTTGATTCACCGACGCTGCCTGATCGTTGGCAATGCGTTCTTGTTGGGTCATGGTGGTGGCGATATCCATTGAGGATTCGGTGATTTGCTGGGCGACTTCCTCAACCCGCCGGTTCACTCCCGAGGCGATCGCCCATAGGGCATAAGCCATTAACCCCAGTTCGATTAATCCACCCAGAATTAGGGTTAATTGGAGGTTGTTTAAGCCCGTTTCCAGGTTTCTGAGTTCTTGCGCTCCGAGTTGTTGCTCGGTGGGGGTTAAAAGGGCTTCGTTGCTGCCTAAATTTTGGGTGGCAATGGGTTTGAGGCGGGTCCAGGATTGCTGCGCTTGTTCTCGGTGAGAATAGAGCAAGAGCAGAAGTATCAATAATCCACCGAAAGGTAGCAACGCTACCCGCAAAATGTACGAGTTGAGTTTCCGATTAGAATCCATATAAGTTTTCCATTCTTTAGCAGGCGATCAACTTGTAATGACCCTTGAAGGTCTGAGAATTCCCGAGAATTTGTTGTAGTTGCTACCGATTGAAGGGAGGAAGTTATTTTCTACCCAGTGATGAGAATTTATAGAAAATTATATCATTTCTGGGAGGGTTTTTTGGAATCTGGGGAGGGGGAGGAGTGCCGGGGGTTGAGGTGGAGAAGGGAGGGGAATGGGTCAAGCGATCGCCTGATGGCGGATTGCTCTGGGGTTGAGAAATCCGTAGTTTTACGGAAAAGAAGGCGGGAGCATCCCAGGAACACACAATTGCCTTTTCCTGGGTTCGAGCTGAGGCTGGGGGGAATGGAGAGCGCGATCGCCGGTTTAAAACCGGGCTAAGGGTGCAAAAATGGCGATCGCAAAACTCCTCGGCTTGGAGGGGGTGAGGTGGTCTCATCCACTGGCTCGACCCCCGGTTAAATCGCAAAAACAAAACAGAACACTGCGCGATTAAAGTGGTTTTAAACCCCGAAACCAGAGGCTATTCTTCGAGGTTTAGTAATAGGATTGTTCCTCGGGTTCTTGGGCGGGTAAAACCTTTTCCAAAGATTCTACGAGCTTGGGTAAATCTTGTTGCACTGTATCCCAAACCACTTCTAATACTATCTTATCATATTCATGGATAATTCTATTCCGCATCATAATAAAAGGAATTCGCGACAGAGAAACTCGGGTGCGTTCGGATAAACGACGTTCCGCCTCTCCAATCACCTCTAATCGGCGAATCACCGAATCTTGCAATTGAACATCTTCTACAAAACTGGACCAGCTACTTCTAGAAACGTAGTTCAAAGCGAGTTTTGCCGAGATTAAAATATCCAACAGATATTGCAGGTCACGGGGTGCCAGCATAAATTACCTCAGCTACACTTTAAAAAATAAAACGGCAGATGTCGTGGTGGGTTGACCGAAGGGATTGGAACTTGAACCACCCTGGCGCGGCTCCTCCCATCCTAGAGTCCCGCGATCGCCCACCCGGAGCGGTTCAATTTTCCTGAGATCTCCTCGTTTTGGCCAGGACGGAGTGGGAGTAAAATTGAACCAAGCCAAAATACAGCGAGCCATTGGTTTGCCCTCCCTTTTTTTTTCCAGGTTGAGATAATTAAGCGCCCCGGAGGGATGCTCTGTTTGTTGATCTCTAGTCATAGCGTCTGTTTGCAAGGGTCGAGTCACTGTACCGGATCTACCCTACCATCGTTTTGCTCTAGGTGCGATCAAAGTTGCCCCTGTAGAGCCTCAAACAGGAGAGGGGTTCCTCTGGGGTTGCTACTCAGGGGCAGTTGCCCCCGCGCCAGACTAAAGTCCGTCCCCAATCCGAGCGATCGACACCGGGGATGGTGTGCTCACTGATGCATCCTTTGGGAAACAGCTAACATAGGAAATAGCTCGGACGAGGACAACGCTGGGAGTGCTTCTGCGGTGTCCGTTCGAGATCCGTTGATATTGTATTTAACAGAAGAGGTAAAAAATGGATCCTATTCGCCTGATTTGTGCTATTTTTCTGCCGCCCCTGGGCGTTTTTTTACAAGTGGGGTTGGGTCGAGATTTTTGGATTAATCTCGTCTTAACTTTCTTGGGGTACTTTCCAGGGATTATTCATGCCGTCTGGGTGATTCTCAGAAAGTAACCGCCGCGACAGACTCGGGCTCACACCACGCGATTGATAATCATCCAGACATCCCCATCGGACCGAACATGGGGAACTGAAATACTGGTAAATCCGGTAATAAAAGGCTTGTAATAAACCTGCCAATAACTGGTAGAAATATCATCGGCGATCGCCTTGAGGGCTTTGACTTCTTCGCTCAGTTCATTGGCGAGTTCATTAATCCGCTGGGCATGAACTCTGGCGCACTCTCTGGACTCTTCGACTTGGGCGGCGATCGAATTTTTTCCAGGTTGGTGCTTTAATTGGCTCTGTTTTTGCGCCAGTTTTCTGTGGAGTGCGGCGATCGCATCGTCAATTCCTTTCACTTCTACCGCAACTGCCGCCGTTTCTCTCGCCGCACGTCGATAAGCCATTGCGATCGCTTCTGGGGATTCATCCTCTAAAGCAAGCTCATCGATGGCGAGGGTGGTCCGTTCCCGTTGCAGGTCCTCAATTTGCGAGAGAATGGCTACTATTTCGTCTTTCTGTGGATCTATCATCGTTGACTTATTTTGCCTATCTGAATTTCCGTTGAATTCGTCGCCCCTATTGCTTTTATCGCAAGGCACAACGAACGGGAGCGACCCTATTCTATAGAATATCCTAGATGAGACCGCTTGCATCACTCTCTCCGGCCCCCCTTACAAAAAAGCGGGGATCTCGCGGGAATGATGCTAGGGGTCTATTTGACTGGACCGTGACACAGGGTCCTAAGATCTTTAAGTAAATTCCACATTCAATTAAGGTACCCGTGAGGATAACCCATTTAACTCAGGGGAGAAAGTTTTATAACTAAAGCTAATTTATATAGTTAGATTAAATTTAATATATATATGATAACTCGGTAAAAATCTACCGATGGAGAGATGAAAACTATAAAATTTTTAAAACCCGTGAAATATTTATGCCAATAGAATGAGAATTCTCAATAAAAATTATTTAATGACACCCCAATCTCATTCAGTGTATTCATGGAGAGGGATGTGCTTTGGGCTAATCCCATGAAAAAATAAACTTAATAACGAACAAGGCATAGGCTCTTGATTCAACTCTTCTGATTTTAGGCCGGAAACTCAACTGAAAAAAGCTGTTCTTGCGGATTGGAGCAAGGACCTGTATTTCACTCTGTGCGGTTCCATCTTTAGGCGATCGCTCGTCTGAAGTGATACCACCTACTCACAGTAGGGGAAGTCGGCGATTGCCTCTGAAAGGTAGGTCAGAATGATTGAGTTCCTCTAAATCGGGTCCCAGACGCCTTCAGTTGGGCTCAGGGGCGATTAAACCGACTGGGGAAGATGAAAATAAATTTTTAGAAATCTCGTCAAAAATCCGTTCAACACAAAACTTGTCCACATTTCTTACTCCAAAGGTTGATCCAATGAACAAAATTAACATCTTAAATGTAACCCTCGATAACCTAACCCAAAACGAGTTACTTCTTCTCCTGAAGGAGAAAGGCGGGGTTGTGGTCACTCCCAATGTGGATCATTTAATAAAACTCCAAAAAGATCCAGAGTTTCATCACATCTATCAAGAGGCAGATTATCGGGTTTGTGATAGCCAGATTTTAAAAATCGTCTCCAATTGGCTGGGCAGTCCGATTCGAGAAAAAATTTCTGGCTCTGACTTATTTCCAGCTTTTTATAACTATTTCAAAGATGACCTAGATACTAAAATTTTTCTCCTTGGTGCAGCCGAGGGAGTCGCCCATAAAGCCCAGAAAAATATTAACGCTAAGTTAGGCCGCGACATGGTAATCGGCTGTCACTCCCCTTCATACGGGTTTGAAAAAAATGAAGCCGAGTGTCAAAAAATTATTGAGATGATCAATAAATCCGGGGCCACGGTTTTAGCCGTGGGAGTCGGCGCACCCAAACAGGAAAAATGGATTTACAAATATAAAAATCAGTTGCCGAATATTAAAGTCTTCATGGCAATTGGTGCAACCCTAGATTTTGAAGCCGGGAACCGTCCTAGATCCCCAGAATGGATGAGTAAATATGGGGTGGAGTGGGCCTTTCGGTTGATGTCTGAACCCAAACGTCTGTGGAAGAGATATTTAGTAGAAGACCTCCCCTTTTTCTGGTTAGTGTTTCAACAAAAGTTGAATCTCTACAAATACAAAAGTCCCATCGGTCAGTTACTCAAAAGAGCTGGCTTAATTTCCTCAGAACAAGTGGAAGAGATTTTGCAAGAACAAGCCTATCAGCGGCATTTGCGGTTTGGAGACTTACTCGCACGCCGAGGCTGGGTTAAACCGGAAACTGTTGACTTTTTTGCCGAAAAGTTACCCCAGTTAGAAACCGCTCATCCTCAGCAGCCCTTAGGACAGTATCTTAAAAAAGCGGCCTTGTTAAATGATGACCAAATCAACCGGATTTTAAACTATCAAAGTCAAACCGGCATGAAGTTTGGAGAAATAGCTGTTCTCAAAGGGTGGGTGAAGCAAGAAACTATCGACTGGTTTCTAGAAACGGTTAAGGCAGAACAAAAAGTTCGGTCTTTCGAGGAGAAGCAAAAGCATGGAAAACCATCCATGACTCCGATCGCCTCTTAAATCAGCTTCAGAGTTTGAATTGCTCGTCAATTGATAACCATAGCTAATTTTCTCATTTAATAAAACCGAGGATTGATTAATATCAATCCTCGGTTTTGCTGTTTTAAATTGAAGTAATTATCTTCATCAAAGCTTTAATATTTTATCACTTCAAAATCAAAAATTAGGGATAAAATAAACGTATAAAATTTAACAGTTTTCAGAGCGAGACATTGTAAAGCTCGTTTATAAAGAGCGAATTCGGTGATTAAATCAGGGGACGTTCTGATGCCCAAACTATTTTTTAACGTTCCTTGAGGGCTGACCATTTTCGTTCGGTTCTGGCACCTTCAGTGCTAGTCGCTCTCGGTTTTGTCAGTGCATTGTGCCGGAATCGTCAGCGCAAAACTAGCAATGCACAAGCGATGACCACGGCGAATTCACAAGAAAGGGCTACAGAGAAAACAAAATTTGCTCTCCTATTATCAACGGGCGATCGCCTCTGCATCCCGCGACTCTGGGTTTCTAAAAACCCTCAATTAAACAGCCACATTTTCTCATCAAAGACCCCCTGATAAATTAAACAAGAGGACCTGATTATGAGCCGATTTTTCTTCACCCGTCCCCGATTATTTGCTCTCTACGCTGCCGTTATCAGTTCAATGGGCGTGCTGATTGGAACTCCAGCACATGGAGCCACGTTTAACGGCACAATTTCCGAAACTTGGTTTCCCATTTTAGAGGGATTTCAACTTGAATATACCCTTGCCGATGGGATTTTAGAGACCGTTCTTGCTTCCGAACCCAATACCTTTTTCATGGATGGAGAGTATTTGGGTCCTGCGCCGAACCCAGCGATGAGCCTTGCGACTGTTGTCCCCGAGGTCGTAACAGATTTTAAAATGGATTTTGAGGTATGGACAGAGCGGGATATGTCAGTGCCAGTGCGTCAATTTTCTCTTTTTGGAATTACCGAGGACGGATTATTCCTCCAACTCTTCGATGGGAACCAACCTCCGACTTACCGGAATATTTTCCTCTCAACTATACAAGCACCCGAGGGATTGCCTTTGAGCGCTTGTAAAACCCAGGCTTGTGATGCATCTGCCAACTTTGGAGGTAAAGGCGGGTTACACGACTCTCGGATGACTCACATACCCGTGGCTGAATCCCAACCCGTTCCCGAACCCTCAGCCGCAGTCGCCCTTGGTTTTGTCGGTGCATTACTCCTGAAACGTCACCGAAAAACGGGTAGTCTCAAACCTGTTGCGATCGCCCCTCCGCAGATGAACAGTGATAACACAAGAGCGAAAACCGCTGTTTAACTACTGCGATCACCGGCGGTTACTTCCGATATTAAAATCGTGCGATCGCCCTTAATCCTCCCCTCCGATTTACTTTTACATTCAGCAATACAAACATACGGGTGTAAAAGCCCCAATAGATTAATTAAACCAATGGTGTAAATTATGCCTCAACTCTTCTCGACCAATCCCCGATTCTTTCCCATTTTCGTTGCCCTTGCCAGTTCAATCGGAGTGCTGAGTGCAACTCCGGCGAATAGTGCCACCTTTAAAGCGACGATTTACCAATCTCCTTTTCTCTTTTTTGAAGAGCAGGAAATTGAATATACTCTCGCTGATGGAATTTTCGATACCATCATTTCTTCCCCCAGCAATACCTTTTTCACGGATCAAGATCCAGATTTGAATTCCGACCCATCTTTAGCCGAGACCCTTGCCACCGTTGTTCCCGAGGTGGTAACCGATTTAAAATGGTCAAGGGGCGGAGGTTTAGAGCCATTAGAGTTTGAAAAGTCTCTTTTTGGAATTACCGATCGCGGATTATTCCTCCAGTTTCTAAATCCGAGTCAAGGACCTTACGAAAATATTCTAATGGCAACTCTACAAGCACCTGAAGGATTGCCTTTAAGCGCCTGTAAAACTCAAACTTGTGAAGGGGAGGCCAATATAGGCGGAAAAGGAGGATTTGCCGGATTGCAAATCACTCAAACTCCAGTCACGGAAGCCGAATCTGTTCCCGAACCCTCCGCCGCAGTCGCCCTTGGTTTCGTCGGTGCATTGCTCGTGAAACGTCATCGCAAAACTGGAAGCACACAACCTCTCGCAAGTGCTAATAAACCGTAAAGCCAACGGTAATCTTAGCATGGGCCCTACGCTTATCAATCAACTGTTTCCTGAATTTGGGGCTGCCTAAATATTCGGATCTATAGCAAGCCTAAATAATTTGAAAAATTTCGTAATAAACCCAGAGGAAAATGCCCCCACTCCTCCATCTTATTGGGCTTGATTATTTAGACTCGCATTTGAAAGCCAATTAATTAAACAAGAGGACAAGATTATGTCTAAACTATTCCTGAAAAGTTCCCAATTCTTTGTCATCTTTGCTGCCTTGTCAAGCGCTATGGGACTCGTGAGTGCTACTCCGGCGAATGCAGCTAGTTTTAAAGGCAAGGTTTATGACCCTGCTTATGATCTGTTAGAGAACTTGGAAATTGAATATACCCTCGCCGATGGAATTTTTGATACCGTTATTTCTTCCCCTGCTAATACTTTTTTTAGCGATCAATCTCCGGATCTCTATTCTGACCCAGGGACAATGATAAGCTCTGCGACTCTTGTTCCCGAAGTGGTAACTGAGTTTAAATGGACAATGGGAGGAACTTTAGAACCCTTTGAGGTTAAACATTCTATGTTCGGAATCACTGATGAGGGATTGTTTCTCCGGATCTTAGATCCGGATGGAGGACCAGATTTCCTATTTACTTTTACTTCAATCATCGAAGCACCAGCAGGATTGCCTTTGAGCGCTTGTAAAACTCAGACTTGTGATGCCTCTGCGGACTATGGAGCAAAAGGAGGCTACCACGGTTCTCGGATGACTCACACTCCAATTAATGAATCTCAACCAGTTCCCGAACCCTCAGCTACAGTCGCCCTGGGTTTGGTGAGTACATTGCTGTGGAACCGTCACCGAAAAGGGAAAAGCCCTAAAAAGTGCTAAGAAAAGGTGAGCTGGGTTAAGCCAGCAAAAATGTATCGGTTTGCAAGAAAGTGTCGTAGTTAAAGCCAGCAGAGAAAAAGTACAGATGTGGCAAAACTCTCTGGATTTATAACACGGTTCCCTTCTGAATCGAATCCGCTATTTTAAAGAGTTCAAAATTGGGCAAAAAAAGTAGTTTAAAAATTCCCAGGCTTACCTAAATAAGCCTGGATTCATGCTGCCTAATTATAGTTGTAAAACATCTTCATGAAACCTTTAATCTATTGTTTCCCAATGTTGAATATGCACGATAAAATATTATTTATAGAATGCAACAAGTTTTTAGTACATCAATCTTGCTTGCTGATTCGTTCATGAAAGAGCGAGCCAATTCATTAAATTACAGGAGTCCCTTATGTCCAAACTATTCTGGAACTCTCCCGGATTGAAGGTCATATCCATTGCTGTTGTCAGTTCAATGGCAATGCTAAATGCAACCCCAGCCAGTGCCATCACGTTTAAGGCCACAATTTACGAAACTCAATATAATTTGCCCGAGTTTGATTTTTTGGAAGATTTGGAAATTGAATATACCCTCGCTGACGGGATTTTCGATACCATTGCTGCTTCTGAACCTGATACCTTTTTAACGGATCGAGATCCGCTTTTCTACGAACTCCCCGACGATACAACCGTTGTACCCGAGGTTGTAACGGACTTTCAATGGACATTAGGTGGAACGTTAGAGCCGGTAGAGATTGAACGTTCTATTTTTGGAATCACGGACCAAGGATTATATCTACAAATTCTCGATCCGGAACTACCTCCGCAATATACCAATGTGTTTAGCACGACCTTAGAAGCCCCAGAGGGAATGCCTTTGAGCGCTTGCAAAACTCAGACTTGTGAAGGTACAGCCCGGATTGGAGGAAAAGAAGGATATTACGGTTTACGCCTTCGACAAACTCCAGTCAATGAACCCGAACCCGTTCCCGAACCTTCAGCCGCAGTTGCCCTCGGTTTTGTCGGTGCATTCCTGATGAAACGTCGGCGAAAAACTCTCAGCGCACAAGCGGTTCAAACTGCTGATTAACGAGAAAAGCAAGGATGATAGCAAAAATGGCATTTTGGCTTGAGTGTTATTCATCGCCGATCGCCCGATAATAAATCCCCCGACCATTGGTCCCGACAAACACTAAGCCAAACTGCTGTTTACTCGCTTCCATCCCATTGGGTTGATTGCCAATGGGAATCTCCGGGTCGCCAATATCAATCCAAGTTTCTCCTAAATCAGGAGACCAAAAAATACTCTCCGGCTGATTAACAATTTTTCCATATAAATATAAGGCCGGAACTTCCTTTCCTGGGGCAGATTTTCCAAAGGCAAATAAATAAGCCTGTTCTACTCCAGCAACTTTGGAAAAACTCTGTCCCCCATCGGGCGATCGATGTAATCCTTCCTGGTCCAAACTGACCCAAACCTCTCCCTCAACTCCCGGCATGGTTTTCAGAAAATGCCAGTCCGATGCGGGGAGATTTTGATGAATCGGTGCAAAGGATAATCCGCCATTTTGACTCTGGTAAACCGTGCCATTTTGATAATAATAAAATCGGTTGCCATTCACCGAATCAGCCGCTAAAGGTTGAGACCATTTCCAGGGGCCTTTCATGCTATCCGGTAAGCCTTGAATCGGTTGCCAGGACTGACCATTATCTTGGGTTTGGATGCCTTGATCCTCACTGAAGGTGACCACAAAATTCTGGGGATTGGTGGCTGAAACTGCGACCCGCATCGGCATCATTTCTTCGGGAAATTGGCGGAATCTTTGCCAGGTTAACCCGCCATCGGTAGAGGTGGCCCCGCCATACCTTGAGTTCCACCGATCGCCTCCGACTCGAACTAAATGTTTAGGAGACTGGGCCGCATAATCTAGGCTATAAGTTTCTTGAAAAGAACCGCGATCGGACCCAAAGCGTTGGGGCGGAATCTGATCCAAGCGGGAGTGATAAAATCCTTCCACATCGGCTACGGCACTCAAGAGTAATGCACCCGTCGGGGGAGAGACGAGATCAAAGGTGACTGTCTGTTCATGACCTTGAGTGTAGTTGGTCCAAACGGGTTTGTTTTCATTAAAATTATCCGTTTGCCAAACTCCATACCAGTCCGATAACCAGACTCGACCCGGAACAATTGGGTCAAATTCCAGGGCGGACAAATGATTACTAAAATAATCATCGGGCCACCAGGGAACGGTATTATTAATCTGGGATTTTTTCTCAGTCCAAGTTACCCCGCCATCTGGAGAATGGTAAAGTTGAGTTCGGGTGGTTTCGCCATGACTGACGATCAGTTCTTGGGGATTTTCGGGGTGAAGACTTAACCCATTAAAGGGGGGAGTTTCGCGACCCAGCAAGCGCCGAAAAGGGTTCTTGGGGGGAGTAATATCGTGCCAGCTTTCCTGAAGATATTTGCTGACGCCTTGGGCATGGGTCACATAGAGAGTGCTATCGGAGGCGACGGCTAATTTAAAGGCATGAGAGGGACTGTTGGCAAGGGGATTCCAGGTGGTTCCGCCATCGGTGGATTCATAGAGCCGATCGCCGTAAACGCTGGCATAAATTTGGCTGGTTTGGTTGGGGTCGAAGGCGATCGCCAAAATGCCAATTTTTGAGTCAGAAGGGGTGGGAAAACCGGGGACAGGTTTCCAGGTCATTCCGGCATCAATGGACCGCCACAAGCCATTTTGTCGGGACCCAAATAATAGCAAATTCGAGTCATGGGGACTGACGACCAGGCGATTTCCAGCCCCGCGCAGTTCTTCGTTGCCTCCCATTGGCAGGCGCAGATCCGACTGCACCCAAGTTTGACCGCGATCGCTGGACTTAAAAATTGTCCCCGGTTCGGCCCATAAATATTTGCCCGCAGCAATATACACTCGCTCGGGATTGTTGGGGTCAAGTGCTAAGGCTTCCCCGCCATAGTAACCACTTTCGGACCGGGTAAAGCGATCGCTCAGGGGTATCCAACGGGTATCAGTCGGGTCCCAGCGGTAAAACCCTCCCATATCCGTGCGGATATATGCTAAGTTAGGCACTTGGGGATGGAGATAGAGGCCAGTGACATATCCCCCACCGCCCACGGCTACGTTATTCCACCCCGAGGGAAACTCGGTTTGTACCGCCTGGGGTTGAATCTCCTCGGGAGACTTGCAACCCGTCAGGGCGATCGCTTGGAAAAGGAGAACGGCTAAAAGTGCGATACTTTTTCGGGAACCGATCCCCCAGTTCCGACCCCCGGGGTATCTATTTAGGGGTAAGTTAATTGCGCTCAATTTCGGGGATATTCTCCATGATTATCTTTCCACACTTGCTCACCCAGCCAAGTTAAGTTGGTGGGATTTTCACAGCTATCGATATGATGACCTCCGCCATTATCCGTGGTGGTTAATTCAAAATCATCTCCCCCCCACCAAGCCCAGACAATTCGCCCGATATTTCGAGGGACGGCAGTATTGAACATAAACTCAACGGGAGACTTAAATTCGGCATTTTTTTCAACGCCATATTCTCCGATAATGAGAGGAATATTTTTATCAATAGCCCGGTCTAAATAATCGGCCATTTTGGTTTCGGAATATTTCCATTGGTCATAGAAATGAACGCTAAATACTAAGTTCTCATAGCGTTTACCATTAAAGTTCATGAGCTTTTGAGACTGTCCTAAAATGGCACTTTTTTCCGAAGAAACCGATTTAGAATTCCACTCCCCCGCATCTTGGCCCCAGTAATGCCCATCAATCACGATAATATTGTCTGCGCCGACTTCATCGCGAATCACTTGAATGACTTCTTGATGGACTTTCAACCATTTATCAATATTGGCGCTACTCTCATGACCTCCCGGTTCATTCATGACATTGAACCAGACATAAGGGTTATTTTTATAGGTGGTGGCGAGGTCACGATAGAAATTTTTGAGGGTTTCTAAATCTTCCCCTTCATAGTAGGAGCCGGTGTGGTCATGGGCTTCTATCATTGTGACTAAACCGCTTTCTGTGTAAACGTCAATGATTTCTTCAATCGTGCCATTTTCGTCGTAGGATTCTTTGCCCCCTAAGAGTCGGACATTGACGCGGACGGTGTTAAAGTTCCAACAGTCAGCGACTAAATCAACATAGCTTGGGGTATTTCCTGGCCAGCCATAATCAGGACCGTTGATATTGGTTCCTTTAATCAGGAATTCTGAGCCATCTGGGGCGTAAATTTTACTATCTCTTACTTCAAAATTGCCTCGGTTTTGGGCCAAGCGATCGCGGTTGTCGAGAGCAAAGGACCCGATCGCGAATACAGTGGCTGATGCTGCCAATGCGATCGCCGTACCGACTAAAATAGAAGTTCGCATCTTTCCTTTAAACCCAGGGTTAAACATTGTCAAATTTTGAGAAAGTTTTGAGTGATTTTATACTAAATCGGGGGGTTGAGAACCGGGAATAGCCCAAGCTAATGAGGATTATAGCCCGATTGGGTAGGACTACAATCGGCTTGGGGTCACCCTGACTGGAGCCAGATTAGGGCTATAGTTTTATTTTAACCCGTGAAAGAAGCGATCGCCACACCGATTTAAGCCTGCTCCATTCTATCCATTCTAGTTATTCTCACCCCTTAAAAGCCCCTGTTATTCCCGCGAAAGGAAGAATCCATTTTCAGAGGTGATCCCTATTTTTAAAACCTTGAGGGGACTGCCAGACATAGAACTCCATGTCCTCCGTAAATCTATCTAGAGATAGAGGCGAATGCTGTAAGCGTAGGAATAGGCTTATTTTGAATTCTCAAATAGGGATCCAAAAAAGACTATCAGAATGGCAACTTTCAAGTTGACATTTGTTGCAAGTCTTGCATAAGCGGTTTTATTGAATCGCGCCCTTGCTGCGATCGGGTCTGCCAAACGTTTAGGACAACTCCAGAACAATTCCTAAATCTCAATAGTTTCCTGCTCGATTAAAAGTAACTGAACCGCAATTTTTGAGGGAGTTATTCGCTAAATCCTGCGGTGATATCCTCCATCAAATCGCCGGAGTATGGAGACGCCTTCCCTGATCCTCCTTGCCTTGGCCTGGGCTTCATATGATATGGCCTCGCGCCCCTATTTCGACTCACTGATGAAAGAGGCGATCGCATGAGCAATTCTTTCAGAGGCCGTCCGGGTGATATCGTCTGGAATGTTTGAGCTTGAATATTCTCTAGCCAAGAAAAAATCATTGCAACTGAAAAAAGGTTCAAATATCAAATATGGGATTTGGAGGTCGATTTTATTAAACTTTAGCAAATTTTAAATCAGGAGAGTTATGCTGATCAGCCGTTCAAAACGTAAATTTTTTCTGATTACCTTCTTTTGCTCTGTGTTGTTGATCGCGGGATTATTTTCATGGGTTCATTCTACCGTAAAAGCCGTTGAAGGCACTCCTTGGCTGCACGTGGAAGGAATCGATATTAAGGACCCCAATGGTCATAAAGTCGTTTTGCGAGGGATATCACTTCCGGATCTAGCCCTAAATGACTATCGGGACGGACAGGGAAAGTCAGCAACGGAACTCATCGAGATGCTCACTGACCGGGAAAATGGCTGGTATCCGACTGTAATCCGACTCCCCGTCTATCCGATATGGGAACATGGATACAATAACAATCCCACACGATACGATCGGCGATATATCAGACCTGCCGTTGAAAAATGCGTCGAAAAAAATATTTACTGTATAATCGATTGGCACTATGTCGATGATCCCAGGGACGTAGATCGAGAAACTCGGGCTTTCTGGTCGGATATCGCGGCCAAATATAAAGATTATCCAAACATTATGTTTGAAGTCTTTAATGAAAATAAGACCGATATGAGTTGGGCCGAGTGGAAAAGTATCACTCAACCTTGGGTGGATCTGATTCGCACTTATGCGCCTCAAAACATCATTTTAGTGGGAGCACCTCACTATTCTCAGCATTTATTTGATACTCCAGACAACCCAATTGAGGGGGAGAATATCGTTTATGTTGCTCATGTATATCCGGGACTCAAAGAACATCATTGGGATCGGTGGATGTTTAATTCAGCGGATAAAATTCCCATCTTTGTGACGGAATGGGGGTTTAGAAAGGGTTCTAGTAAAACCACCAGTGGAACCATTTCAACCTATGGCAGAGCAATCAAGAGCAAGCTAGAAGAGCATCAGTTGAGTTGGACCTGTTGGGTGGCAGATTATTCTTGGAAGCCAGAAATGTTTGATTCAGACTGGAATTTGCTAGTTGGAGAAAATTATATGGGAGGTTTTGTAAAAGATTATCTTGCCGAAAAAAGAGTGTGAGATTTATTGATCCAAATTTTTGATAAATTCTTCTGAATTTTAGCGCGATCGCAACTTTAATAACTAGCTTCCAAGTTTTTATTTTTGAAATGAGATAAAATAATAAAAGTTTAAATTTTTAACCCTTCTTGATTAGCTGTAAATTTTTTAAGCAAATGTAGTTTATCGGCTCTAAACATAGCCAGTAAAACCATAAGAATCAGCAAAATTTACTTATAATTTTTTGCTAAATTATTACAGATAAAAAGGCTAGTTTCTTGAAGTTTTACAACCTAATAATTAAAAAAGAGGCTCCAAAATAACCAAGTGTAGTCCGGCTCGATCAAGATATAAGCTGTCTCTACGGTCTCGGATTACATCGATAAAACTAAATTTTGTATTGCTGATGAACAATTCTTAAATAAAGGCATTATCTTAGATTTATGATCCAACACTTTATCAATAGTTCGGACATTATTAAGCCTAAAAACTTTGAAGAACAGCTTGTCTGGTATGGCCTTATAAGTACCTATGTCATTTATTTATTAGGGGCGCAGCCTATTGCTTTTCCTGTGATGGCTTGGGTTCTTTTCCTCTATTTGATTAAAAAGCTCTGGAACCAAAACTCAGATACCCCAGAAGAAGAAAAAATTACCATTCCAATCATCGCTTGGATCTGGCTGATTTTTCTTCCCCTAATGGTAATAGCTTTAATTGTTTCTCATTTCGATTTTAGCTTGGGGCTAGGTCGGCTGATTAAATCTTTAGACATCTCCAAAAATTACAGACTATGCTATAATAAGAGCGACTTGTATTTTTTTACTGCCATGAGTGTCATTCTAAAATATATTGAAGAACACCCAGATTTAACACCGAGGCTTGTAGGAATAACTTATGAGCATTT
>NZ_JAMXOT010000226.1 GCF_024220515.1 Oscillatoria sp. HE19RPO | reverse complement strand
ATCTTGATTTTGCCTCAGTTGGATATTGATGCGCCAGTTGGAGAGGATTTCTAGCAAGTTGTTTCGGAATGGATTCCCTATTTTAAGAGTCAGCAATTCGTTGATGGCTTGTTGTTGGGTGGTCCCTCGGCCTAAGACTCTCAACCACAGGGTATTTGGATTGGCGGGTAATTGGTCGATCGCCACCAAGGCGGTCCTCTGAAATTCTGACATAAAATACATCCCACTCATCCAGTTGCCGGAGGGGTCCAGTTCTGCGCCAAACCCGTTCACCAGTCTTGAAGAACAAGATGGGGACAAAATCCATAACCGGGGTAAGTCGGATTCCGTTAGGGACTGCTTTTCCCTTCGCGCTTGTCTCCCCAAGTCGCTGTGGAGGGAGTAGAGTTTCAGGAGGCAGCTTCGGACTTCTGCTGGGGTGGGAGGGTTTCTAAACACCTCAAATAACCCAGCAGTAGTTGCCATTTGTGCTAGAATTCCTAGGTTTTCTGGTGCGGTGGATGGAGTATCGTTGGGGACAAAATAAACGTCTACTTGTCGGACTTCGCTGGGAATATCTCGACTGGTTTGGACTTGGCCGAGATAGGCTAATAACTCCTCTAAATATTGTTTAGCAAATTGGTCATGCGCGGTTCGGGTCATGTTAATCTTTCCATCATTCTCTTGAGTTTCTAAGGGTTTTTGCGTGAGGGGTGACTCTCTAAATACAGGCAGGATAACAGACTGTTTCTATTATTGCTGAATTCATCCCGCTTGCGGGTAGACTCGGGGAAATAATAGCCAGTTGCCACGGGACTGACACCCTTGGATTTGCTAAAATGGTAGGGATGGGTCAGGGTTCAATCGGTCTTAAACCGTTCTGAACCCCAAAATATATCATTTCAATATCGCTAAATGTGCTAAAATTATGTGTGGAAGATTTAGTTTTCATCAAGCGCCTGAAACGGTGGCAGAGTTGTTTAAATTGGCGGGAATTCCTCAGATAAAACCTCGATATAATATTGCGCCGACTCAATCGGTTCCTACGGTGTTGCAGCAGGAGGAAACCCAGGACCGTCAGTTTCAGATGATGCGGTGGGGGTTGATTCCTTCTTGGTCTAAGGATATGAAAATGGGGGCAAAATTGATTAATGCGCGTTCGGAAACGGTGGCGGAAAAACCTTCGTTTCGATCGCCTTTTCGTCGTCGCCGTTGTTGGATTCTGGCGGATGGGTTCTATGAGTGGGAAACGACGGATTCAGGAAAACAACCCTTTTATTTTCAACTGAAGGAGGGACAACCCTTTGCTTTTGCTGGGTTGTGGGAACGTTGGCAGTCTCCGGAAGGGGAAGTGATTGAGTCTTGCACGATTTTAACGACGGAAGCAAACGAACTGATGAGTCGGATTCATGTGCGAATGCCGGTGATTTTGTCTCCTACCAGTCGCGATCGCTGGCTAGATCCGGCAACTCCTCCGGAGGAATTACACCCCCTCCTGACGCCTTACGATTCACAAGCCATGATCTGCTATCCTGTGAGTCGGATGGTGAATACGCCTAAAACTGACTCCCAGGACTGTGTACAACCGATCGCCGCTTTAGAACAATGAATCACTCTCTCAATTATCTCCCCCTGGTTGCACTTGCCGATCGCATCGCTGAACCTGACTTTTTAATCCAGACAAAATTTACGCCATCTTTAACCTTAAACCCTAAATGTAGAGGCGATTCGCGAATCGCCTCTACATTTGGGGGAGATTCTCCAATGTGGGATGAAGCACAAGTCAGGATTACCTCAGATTGGCAACCGCCTGGAGAGGGTCAACTGGCAGTTGCCTCTCGGCATGGAGTTGCTTTAAGTTGGCTATTCCAAGAATTAAAAACTCAGACGTTTTTTACAGAACTTCTCGAAGATGACTATTTCTATCGGTATTTGGTCAAAGCTGTGTGGCGTTATCAGTTCGACTGCTTACAAAACTGCAACTCGGAAGAGATTTCTGAAGGCGATCGCCACTTTTGGGAACAGGAGTTAACTCTGGATTCGCCGTCCATTTCCGACGCACTTCGCGAAAATCCTCCCAGTCGCGTCATTGCAGGAACTATTCACCAGGAAGATACCCCAACTGGACTCCTGCAAGCGGTTTTAGCGGCTGCCGATCGCCTGTTTCTGACCGAGTTTGTGGATTTATTTGTGTATGGCAGTTTGATGCGGGGAGAAATCAATCATTATTTATTAGAAAATGCTGAATACATCGCAGATGATGCGATCGCCGATGCCGAGTTATTCAATTTAGGTCCCTATCCCATGTACGTCCCGGGAACCGGAACCCTGTATGGTGAATGCTATCATATTCCCTTAACCATTATCCCCCATCTTGACCGATTGGAAGACCATCCTCACTTTTATCAACGCCTGTGGATGCCTTGTTTGAGTGGTCACATCCGGTTAGTTTATCAAGGGTTTGCCTCACATATCAAAGGTTGTCCCCAAATTCTCAGTGGATATTGGCGCGATCGCCACTGATATCAATCAAGTCCGGATCCACTCCAGTAAATCCGTTAGTCCGGGTGAGATGGATTCCGGGTTTAACCCGGGAATGACAACAAGGGGTTAATTTTGAGGAAATCACCGTATTTGAGATCAATCGAGGGAGTTCCCCCGATTGATTTAACCCAAAACTAAAGGAAATTCTCATTGTTCTGTTACCACTCTGTGAGGACGGGACAATGAGTCATGCTGAAAAAATCCCCATGTTTGATAATAATATGACGCTTGGAATCCAGAGTAATAATGCCGTCCCGGCGGAGTTTCCCTAACATTCGGGTAATCGTCACGCGACTGGTGGCGATCGCCGTTGCCAAGTCATAATGGGTGAGTCGGACTCGTAACCGAGTTCCCTCTGCAACCGCTTCTCCCATTTCCTGCTTGAGAAGCAATAATAACTGAATTAACCGATCCTCTACCTTGCGTTGACTGCTAATTGCCAGAATGGCTTCTACCTGTCGCATTCGTCGCATCAATTGAGGGAACATTTCCCTGGCTAAATGGGGCGATGCTTCCACTTCTCGCAGGGAAAACCACATCAAATAAACATCCGATAGAGCTTTGGCGTGATAGGTTTGCAGGCAGCTAAAGGACAGACTAAAACACATGGAGGGACCCACCCATCCTAACAGTCCCTCTTCTCCGGTGGGATAAAGGGTACCCAGTTGCACCAACCCTTGAGCAACTTGCCAAATTCCTTGAGATAAAATCGGAATATTATCGCCTTTGGCATAAAAATGCAGTCGGCGTTCTTCTCTAGCGCGATGCCTATCAGTTTCTGGAACAGCCTTAAGCGTTTGAAGCATACCTACAACCTACCCGTCAATAACCCGGGTTACAAACTTTAGGTTTACTCTATCGGCTCAAGGTAAAGATTAGGTAATCCTTGGCGGAAATCTGGGTTAAGATTGGGTTCCCATTTGGTTATGCCAAATTATTTTAGCCCTTTTTCTTTTTTTTACGGGCTTTTTTTGATTTGGAGGAGGGGTTTGGATACAGCAGTTCTAAGCGCAATTGGTCCCGGATTTCGGGTTCTAAATATTTCTGATGCAGGGGTTGCCACTCTAACCAGGACAAATAGCGGTTTTCTAGCAGTTTTTCAGCTAAAGTTGGAAGGGCATCCTGAAGATTGCAGCCCAAAACTCGGGAGAGAGTTTCCGCTAAAACGACGCTATCTTGCATTTTACCCAAAACCTCTTGAATCTCTTTGAGGTCGTCAACATACTCTGAATAATCTTTCCCATAAAAATTCGTAAACAAGCTCATTTGATAGCGCACTCGCTTGACTTGCTTGCGGAGATCGTGGAGGGTTTCTCCCTGTTTTTGGAATAATTCCTCGACCTCAGTCTCGGTGAGGTTATTTATTTTAACCTTACCTTTTTTAGTTTTGATTCCCAGTAACCAGCCCGGATGGAGAAATAGGTCGCTGACTTCGGGTAATAATAAGTCAGGAAGAATACCTTGAATTGGCAAAACAGACATTTCTCCGTAACTGGGGCGGTTTAACCAGTCGGCCAAACTGTTTTTAAAAGATAGATAAATTTCGCTGTTTAGGGTTTCTTTGACGGCATCAAAGGCTTGACTCCGTTCGGATTTTAAGAGGGTTAAGGCCCGTTTGAATTCGTCTTTTTCTCGGTCGGGTAAGGCGTCTTGATAATGGGTTTCTAGGGTTTCTAACAGAACATCTAAATCCCGCAAACTGCCTAGACTGCGGGAGATTTTGCCAATTTGACTGTGGCGGGCGGCTTTGGGTAAATCTAATGCCGGTGCAAATCCTTTGGCAGCCGATCGCAGTCGGCGCATCCCCACTCGCATCTGATGCAGGGCTTCGGGGTCGCGATCGCTTAAGACATCTTCTTCATATTGAATGGTTTTTTGGAAATGTTTTTCCAGGGCAATTTTGGCCCAATCTCCGAGGGTATTGGCAGACTGTTTGCTATCGGATTTCATGATGGAATAGCACTCCTAACAGTGAGTTTAATCAGAAAAAAATGCTGAGGCTGAATATGATTAACCGGAACCAAGGGCCATTGTATCACCCTTTTCCCCTGAACGGTTATTGACAAACTTCAGAGGGGCGTGCGCTAGATTCAGGCAGAATCTCTTCCGGTTGATATCGCCAGGGTGGAATCGTGATATCCAGAGGTTTGCTGATCCACAAGTCATATCGAACGGCACAGTCTTCGGTTTGGCAGGACCGCAGGAAGGGTTTGCCGGTCCAAATTTGACAGCTACAGAGGGGTTTGGGTTCTTGAATGTCATAACCCCCAGAAATGGGCTGGAGTTGGAAGAATTCGATATGCCAATGGGCGGGTTCCACGGCAACACATTCGGCAATACACTCGGATGGTAAATCGCTGAGGGTTGTCTGAGGGCTTTTATAGGGTTTGATGGCGATGGGGAGGTAGTCGATATCCAATAGATATTGGTTAAAGCCCAAATGGTAGGCGCTTTGGACGATTTGCTGCCAGTCATGGAGGGGCTGTAATTCCCCTTCGCGGGGGCTGGTTTGTTCAAAGTAATATCCGCCAAACAGCCAAATTAGTTTGGCGAGGATGGTTTCCACCCGATGGCGATCGCGCTTTAACAACTCCACATCTTCCGGTAATAACATCCGTCCCGGGACCGCCCACCAATATTCCCAAGTCAACTCGCCATCGAAGGGGAGGAGGCGTTTAACCAAGCCGGGAATGCGATCGCGCAATTGGATCCCGCGAATCTCCGCGAGTCCCCCTTGTTCTGGTAAGGGTAAGGGTAAGTTTAAATGAGCTTGCAGGGGATGCTCAGGGGCGCTGGCTTCCTCTGGGGACATCACCGCACGATTTGGGACTGTTGGAAGCTTACTGTATAACATGATTCATTTTCCTCTTGTTTTCTACTCTATTATTACTTCCTTTAAGGATAATTCGTCTGGCTATTCATCAGCTTCTATCCTAGGTCTGTTTTAACTCCTGGGGAGCTTGAGGGGCGATAAGTCCCGCGCTCTAATCTTCGATTGAGCGTCGGGATACATGGACCCCTCAAGTCAATTGAAGGGTATGTGCTTCGCACACGCTGCGCGAACGATACCCTGAAAATTGACAATCAGTGGGATTGTCATGCTACAATATTATCGCCAATTATTTTCACGGTAATGCTGAGAGCAACCAAGTACAGAATTTATCCAACCACAGAGCAAAGGCGACACCTTGCTCAAAGTTTTGGTTGCTGTAGATTTGCTTGGAACTACGCTCTCAATCTGACTAGCGAAACCTACAAAGCTACGGGGAAGGGCCTGGGTCGCTTTGCCATTCAGAAAGAGATAACCAATCTCAAGAAAGAGTATGAATGGATGAAAGAACCTTATTCCCAATGCTTACAGGTTGTTGCCCTAAATTTGTCCAGGGCTTTTATCAATTTCTTTGAAGGGAGAGCTTCCTATCCTCAATTCAAGTCAAAGCACCGTAACCAATCCATTAGTTATCCCCAAAATGTCTCAATCGTAGAAGATGGCATCAAATTCCCCAAAATGGGAATTGTTCATGCCAGACTACATAGACCGATTAAAGGGGCAATCAGAACCGTTACGGTGTCGATGAACGCCTCATGTCAATACTTGGCCTCTGTCCTAGTCGATGATGGGAAAGATATCCCCGAAAAAACGACTGAAGGTAAAGCGGTAGGTATTGATTTAGGTTTGACTCATTTTGCTATCCGCGACGATGGGTCTAAGTTTGACAACCCCCGTTGGTTAGCTAAACATGAGAAAAATCTAAGAGCCAAGCAGAAGCGGTTATCCAGAAGACCTCAAGGTTCCAACAATCGCAATAAAGCCCGAAAGCAGGTAGCTGGGGTACAGAACAAAATAGCTAGATGCAGGGAAGATTTTCACCACAAACTATCACGCAGGATGGTAGACGAAAACCAAGTCATAGTGGTCGAAAATCTAGCAGTTAAGAACATGGTCAAGAATCACTGTCTCGCCAAGGCTATCAGTCAAGTGGGATGGGGTCAGTTCTGCACCATGCTGAAGTACAAAGCAGAGCAAGAAGGGAAAGTTTACCTTGAGGTAGACCGATTCTTTCCTAGCTCGAAAACCTGCAACGTTTGCCTAAATCAAGTAAAAAGCCTGACCCTTGATATTAGGTTCTGGCAGTGCGAGAAATGTCAAGCGAAACATGACAGAGATATCAACGCCGCCAAAAAGATCCCAGATGAAGGACTGCGTATTCTATCCTCACCGGACCGGGGAGTTCGCCTATCGCCCAGGTGTAAGTCGAGATAGTAGAGGACGAAAGAAATCTACTGTCTCGCAGCCTGCTGGGTAGGAAGCCGACGGTGTAATCTCTGATTCACCGTTCGGTAGTTCACTCTTTTCTTTAGAAACTACCTCCGTACAATTAGAAATTATCAATCTGCTATGGGGCGGATTGAGATGTCAACCGATTCCTCTAGGGAGGGTATCATGCGGAATCCGGTTTTGACAGACCTTTGAAAACCAGATTCCGGATAAAATGCGATCGCCCGGTAATCACCACTGAAATCACCACTGCGGCATAGACATCAACAAAGCCGTTGCCGTCGTTGCATCCACGGGTCTAGAGAACAAATACCCCTGACCCGATTCACATTGTAACGCCCGCAGTTGAGCCAACTGTTCCAAGGTTTCCACCCCTTCAGCCACCACATCCATATCTAAATTGTGAGCCAAATCGATACAGGTGCGGACAATTTCCAAACTCTCCGCCTCACTACTCATCCGACTCACAAAAGAGCGATCGATTTTCAACGTATCAATCGGCAACCGTTGCAACCGACTCAGGGAAGAATACCCCGTCCCAAAATCATCAATACACAACTGAATTTGGCGTTTCTTGAGCTGGGTGAGCAAACTCGCTGCCGACTCGGCTGCCGCCATAATTGCGGTTTCTGTAATTTCCAACTTCAAGCAAGCACCACTCAGCCCGGTTTGCTGGAGGATCTGGTCAATATAATCCACCAGTCCCGGATTGCCAAACTGTACCCCGGCAACATTCACACTCATGGTCAAAAAGGGAGCCCCTCCCCCTTCCCCTCGTTCTGGATTCGGGAGGATTAAACCCAGGGATTGCCATCGTTCCTGCCACTGCTGCAATTGATGGCAGGCTTCCTCTAGGACCCATGCCCCCATTGGCACAATTGATCCGGTTCCTTCGGCAACGGGGATAAACTCCCCGGGTAGCACAAAGCCCCGTCGGGGATGTTGCCAGCGCACCAAGGCTTCAAATCCGGCAATCTGCCCTGTTTTTAAATCGATAATCGGCTGGTAATACAGGAGCAACTCCTGGCGTTTGAGGGCGAGTCTGAGGTCAGTTTCTAGTTGTAACATGGCCAGGGCCCCGGAATGCATTTGGCGTTCAAATACAGCAGTCCGTCCTCCCCCCATTGTTTTGGCATGATACATGGCCGTATCTGCGGCGCGCAAAAAGTCTTCGGGCCGTTCTAAACTGTTGCCGGAGGAGGATTCGGTGCCATTGCCATTGGTTGAGGGGGGCGGGGCTTGGCTATACTCGGGAGTCTGGGGAAAGTTAATGGCAATGCCAATACTGGCGGTACTGAACATATCATGACCGTTGATTTGAAAGGGGAGGGTGAGTTCTTTATGAATGCGATCGGCAATGGCGAGGGAGGTAGCTGGATCGTCAATTTCATCGACGAGAATCGCAAATTCATCGGTTCCCACTCGGGCTAGGGTATCTTTTGGCCTTATACAGGTTCCCAGGCGGCGCGCTGTGGCATTGAGTAGGAGGTCTCCGACTAAGTGTCCGAAACTATATTTAATGATGCTAAACCGATCTAAATCGATAAAGAGGACGGCAAAGCCATAATGGGGACGACGTTTTGAATGACGGAGCGATCGCCCTAATCCGTTGAGGAACCATGCCTCATTCGGCAGTCCGGTTAGGGGGTCGTAAAAGGCATTATACAACAGTTGTTCCCGGTCTTTGTTGCGATCGGTCACATCATGAACCACGGCTAAATGGAGGCCGGAAATAAAATTAGCGCTGGCTGAATATTCGACATCGCGAATAGTGCCGTCAGACCGGATAATTTTCAGTTCTCCGGTGTCTCGACCCACGGTGCGGAATTTGGTAAAGCCGGTTTTGAAATCACAGGTGGATTCCATATACTTATAAATCGGCTGTCCGATTAAGTCTTCTTTGGAGAGTCCGAGGAGGGTACAAGCGGCAGGGTTGACGTTGGTAAATTGGCCGAGGTCGTTGAAGATGGCCATCGCATCCAGGGCACACTCGAACACGGCGCGCAGTTGTCGTTCATTCGCTTGCATGGCTTTTTCCGCCAACAGGCGCGATCGCCGTCCGGCAAATTCCCGCAATTCGCGATCGATCGCCGGAATCAATCGGGCCAGGTAATCTTTCATCACATAATCGTGAGCACCGGCTTTCATGGCGGAAATTGCTGCATCTTCTCCGATTTGTCCAGAAACGATAATAAAGGGTAAATCCAGTCCCATCTTTTGCATCACCGCTAATGCCTCCGGTGCGCTAAATTGGGGTAAGGCATAATCCGCTAAGATGAGTTCCCAATTTTCCCGTTCGAGGGCGTCTTTCATGGACTCAGGATTGTCTACTCGTTCTACGGTCAAATCATAACCGCCTCGTTTGAGTTCGCGCAGTAGCAACAATGCATCATCCTCGGAATCTTCTACCATTAGCACCCGCAACGGTCGCCCCATTTTCATCCTCCTTCGTGGTTTTGTCCTGGAAAAATATTGGGTAAAGTTTAGGATTATATCGGATTTTTAAAGTGGCTATTATTCATTGATTCTACCACACAATTGCTCAAGTTCATCCATTATTTATTTGGAAAATTAAGCGAATTTGAGCAATTTTTTAATTTTTATTAATGGATTTAATACTTATAATCAAACCTACATTTCCGGCTTTTTGTCTGTTATCCCGGCTACAATTTTTGGGGACAAGATGTCACAACCGACCAAGCATTGAAGGGATGCCGGTTGTGACAACAGGTTCCAAATCTCCCGAGGGAACCCCATTACCGCCCAATTACAGGGTAAAATAAAAGGTGGCCCCCTGATTCACTTCGGAGGTCGCCCAAACTTGGCCGCCATGACGCTGAACAATCCGGGCGACGGTGGCTAAACCAATCCCTGTGCCTTCAAATTCGCTGGTTTTATGCAGGCGTTGAAAGGGGGCAAAGAGTTTATCGGCATAGCTCATATTAAAACCGGCTCCGTTGTCTCGCACAAAATATATAGTTTTGTTGGATGTGCTAGGAGAACGCTTCCCTGGAGGCAGGACCGGGGGAATGCTGATGCCAAATTCAATACAGGCATGGGCGGTTTTACTGGTAAATTTCCAGGCATTACCCAGCAAATTCTCTAACATCACTTGCAGCAAGTGCGGGTCTCCATCAGCCACCAGACCCTCGGTCAATTTAAACCGGATGGGGCGATCGCGTTGAGTCTCTTGCAGTTCCGTGGCGATCGCCCGGGCCATTTTGCTCAGATTCACCGGCTTTCGTTGCATCTGAGTGCGGGTCACCCGGGAAAGACTCAACAGGTCATCAATCAGTTGATTCATGCGTTCCGTCGCGGCACAGACTCGCTGCAGATAATCTTTTCCTGTCTCATCTAAAACCGTTTGATAGTCTTCGATGACGGCTTTGGCAAATCCTCTAATCGCCCGCAGGGGAGCACGCAAATCGTGAGAGACGGAGTAACAAAAGGCTTCCAGTTCTTGGTTTGCCGATTGCAATTCGGCAGTGCGTTCCATGACTCGTCGTTCCAGTTGGGCGTTGATCTCACCCCTCACCTTTTCCCGTTGACAGCGATCGCTAATATCACAGTCAAATACTGCCAGATGAGTCACTTCACCCTGGGAATCCATCGCTGGATAGATGCAAACCTCAAAGTGAGCTTGGTTGCGAACTTCTTTAAATCGCACTGGCTTCCCGGTTTGAATGACTTGTTCTATATAATTGCGACGCACTTTAGCTAACCAGTCTGGGAGGCGGTGATACATACATTGTCCCACGGCTTCCGGCAGTTGTAGGCCGAGGCGTTGTGCTGCCATCCGGTTACCGGCTAATAAAATGCCTTGGGGATCAACGAGGTATAAGGATTCGGTGGTGGCGTTTAAGAGTGCCAAAGTGGTGGGATCGCTGGCGATTCTGGGTTCTTCCCGGGGGATCGTGGCGATCGCACCTCTGGTTTGTTGCATCATCTGTAGTTGCTGGGTGTGGCTGTGCACTCCTTGTATTTGCCCACTCCACAGCACGGTTGATCCACAAATCTGTTGGAGTTTCTGCCAGTATGTATCCAAAGTCTCACTCGGTTCAAGCTCGGACTGGGTTGTTTTGGGCAAGGGCTGGTGTATATCTCCCAGGATTTCGCACAAGGTAGCATTCACTTTGAGAAATCGTTCCTCTAACTGAGCGATCGCCAGAGGAGAGGGGGACTGCTCATCCAGACTGGAGAACTCTTCTGATTCGTCAAATTTGGATAAGAACTGGGACGAGGAATTAAGGTTATCCCCTTCTTTCTCCTCGTCTGCGATCGGTTCCCCCCGAAAGAAAACTAGGGAATTTTCAACCGCTTTCAGGGAAGCTGATTCAATCCAAGATGCCGGTTCGTTCCGGTTTAACCGGGCTTTCAAACGGTCAGTGACTCCAGTTACGCCGGTTTCTTTACCCGCCCCTGAATCGTCCCTATTTGGGGTGAAAATTTCCCCCAATTTATTCTCGAATGTTTCAGGATTCCCACTCCAGGATTCGTCTGTTGCTGGCTTTTCAATTGTTTGGGCGGCAGCGTAAATTAAGCCGGTTTCCTGATGTAGAATCCGCCAGGATAGCCAACAATATTCCCCCGTTTTGTGACGATATCGATTTTTGATCTGACAAACTTGGCCGATATCGGCAGCTTGTTCAGTCATTAAAGTCCGGTGGAGATCGTCAGGATGGATTAAGTCACGCCAGGAGTGCGATCGCAATTCTTCTAGGTTCCAGCCGAGAACATTTTGCCAAGTGGCGTTGAGCTTCAGGAAATCTCCTTCACGGTTTCTGATGCACAACAATTCCCTGGATAGATTAAAGAATACCTGCATTTCTTCTGGAACGATCTCTGCGGTTACCGCCATTGCTTTGATCCGTTCAATCATTTGTTTTGTCCCTAGATTGCAACTTTTCATCCATCGTCTCCCTGACAGCTTAATTTCTCCCCTGTTTGCCGCTTCCGAGGCAGGATTTGCCGGTCCAAGTTTTCTCTTGCTTTGAGGCTGGATTACCTGAGAGTTAGAGCGATTTTGATTGGGACAAGTTCCTCTTCATTAGTCACATTTTCTAATTCTTGTTCCATTATAATTGAAAGCTATAAATTTGGGGGTTTTGTGTTCAAAATTTGACGGGAACCGGCGATCGGCCTTTTTCCTTCAAAGTTAACCCGATTTCCTCTCTCGCGATGCCGGTCTTCTCACTGTATAGGCGCGACGGTTCTAGTTTCGACTCCCCTTTCATCACCCTCCCTCTTCTGATTCAGATGGTTTCCACCCAGTCACTCTGACTTTATCTGAATTATTGCCAATTTCAGAAATACTTTATAGTTTTTTAATTTCAAGACTCTAAGGGAACTCCAAAAAATAAAACCTTCAAAAAACCCGCAGGCTCAAGCCTGGGGCTACACGGACAAAGCGGTGCCTGCGCGGGCTAAAAGAGCCTTGTTAGGTGCGATCGCATCAAAGCAAGGATGATTTATTTGT
>NZ_JAMXOT010000225.1 GCF_024220515.1 Oscillatoria sp. HE19RPO | reverse complement strand
ACTCCAAAAAATAAAATCCCCAAAAAACCCGCAGGCTGAAGCCTGGGGCTACACGGACAAAGCCCGCCTGCGCGGCGTCATACAGTCTTGTTAGGTGCTTAACCATCGGGATTTGGATGATTTATTTGTTGGAACACCCTTAATCAAGAAGCTAGGCAATTTTTATCAACCCGGGATAGGATGAACTCGCTTTAGAGGGTCCTCTGGGGATGAGTTTGAGCAGTTTGAATCACGGATTAACAATCAGTCCGAAGTCAGAAAACTAACGCGGGTGAGCAGTCCCGTTACAATTGAATAAACATCCGATTGCTCAGACCTGTGAACCTATTATGAAACCTAACGTAGAAATCTATACCTGGAGTCGTTGTCCCTTCTGTCTGCGGGCGAAAGCGCTGTTAGATCGCAAAGGTGTAGAATATGCAGAATACTGCATCGATGGAGATGAAGACGCCAGGGATCAGATGGCAACCCGTGCCAATGGGCGTCGATCTGTGCCTCAGATTTTTATTAACGATCGCCATATCGGGGGATGCGACGATTTGCACGCCCTCGATGCCAAAAATCAGCTCGATCCGATGCTGCAACCGGAGTCAGTTTAATCCGGAGGGACCCTGAAGGAAAGACAACCGGGTTCTTTTACCCCCATACTGCATAAAAGCCCCTAAATTTAGGTAAAAACCCGCTTTCTTGTCCCTGGGATCTCCAACGGTATCCATCCTTTAGGGGGATTTAGGCGGAAATAGCACTCAAAGAAAGCGATCGCCTCCAAGGGGCGATCGCTTTTTGTCCCATTTAGCGCTTAAATAAAATAGGTAAAGCTCCACCCAGGGAACCATTCACAAGGGAAATCAACGTGAAATTTGCCTTCATCATCGATCCGATCCAAAAACTAGATCCCACCCACGATACCAGCGTCGCGCTGATGGAATCCGCCCAAGCGAAAGGACATGAGGTTTGGATAACCCAGGCGCATCAACTCAGCGTCGTGAATGGCAAAGCTTGGGCAATCCTCGACCGAGTGACCCTCAAACCCATCGAACGCGCAGGCGATCGCTGGATAGCGGCAAACCCCTGGTACCAAATCCAACCGGACGGTTCCCATCCCCTCGAAGCAATGGATGTCGTCTTCATGCGAACCGACCCCCCCGTTACCATTCCCTATCTCTACGCCACCTACATTCTCGATTACATCCATCCCGATAAAACCCTCGTCATCAACTCCCCAAAAGGACTGCGGGCCGCCAATGAAAAAATGTATGCCCTCCAGTTTACCTCGGTCATTCCTGAAACCATCGTCAGTCAAAGTAAAGCCGTCATTCGTGATTTTTTAGACCGAAAAGGCGCAGCGGTTCTCAAACCATTAGGGGGAAAAGCTGGGGAAGGCATTTTATTCCTCGACCCCGAAGATAAAAACTTCAATTCCCTGATTGAAATTAGCACCAAACAAGGCAAAGAACCCGTGATGGTCCAAACCTATCTCCCCGAAGCCAAACAAGGAGATAAACGCATTATCCTCCTCAATGGCGAACCCATCGGCGCAGTCAATCGGGTTCCCAGTGGGACTGAATTTCGCGGTAATATGGCCGTCGGAGGTCTCGCCGTCAAAACAGAAATCACCGATCGCGAACGAAAAATCTGCACCGAAGTCGCTACCAAACTCCGAGAAGATGGCCTATATTTCGTCGGACTAGATGTGATTGGAGGCTATTTAACCGAAGTCAATGTCACCAGTCCCACAGGGATTCGAGAAATTGATAAATACCTTCCCAATGAGCAACGTCTAGGACATCAAGTGATTGACTGGGTGGAGAGTTTTGTAACGCAGAGATAGGGGAGATGGGGAGGATGGGGAGGATGGGGAGGATGGGGAGGATGGGGGAGATGTTTGTAGTAACGACTTCAGTCGTTTCCTCTCCCATCATCCATCATCCATCTGCTCACCAATGACCAACAACAAAGGACAAAAGACTTATGACTAATTTATCCAATGCCTCCTCTTATCCTACTGGGCCTAATTATGCACCAGGACCGATTGGTGTCGCCATTGTGGGGACGGGGTTTGGACAGAAAGTGCATATTCCCGGATTGAAAGAATATCCTCAGACGGAGGTACTTGCTGTTTATCATCGGGATATCGATCGGGCAGAGGCGATCGCACAGACTCATCATATCCCCCTAGCAACCGATGCGATCGCCGATCTGGCTAAAATGCCCGAAGTCCAGGCCGTGAGTTTATCTACCCCGCCTTTCTTGCATTATGAAATGGCCAAACCCTTGTTAGAAGCGGGCAAGCATTTATTACTGGAAAAACCCACCACTCTATCGGCATCGGAAGCGAAAGAACTCTATCGCATTGCTAATGCTAACAATGTGGTAACGGCGATGGATTTTGAATTTCGGTTTGTTCCACCCTGGCAGCGGTTTAAAGAATTGTTAGATGATGGATACTGTGGACAAAACCGTTTAATTAAAATTGATTGGTTAGTCTCCTCTCGCGCTGATGCCAGTCGGCCTTGGAATTGGTATTCTCAAAAACAGCAAGGCGGGGGTGCTCTCGGGGCGATCGGGTCTCATTGTTTTGATTATATTTCCTGGTTATTTGGGCCCGTCAAACGCTTATGTGCGTCCCTGAGTACCGCAGTCACCGAACGTCCGGACCCGAAAGCGGGGGGACAACTGAAACCTGTGGATGCCGATGATACCTGTCTGCTAATGTTGGAATTGACCGATGGAACTCCCATCCAAGTCAGTTTGAGTTCAGCAACCTACCAGGGACGAGGACATTGGGTGGAAGTCTATGGCGATCGCGGCACTTTAGTCCTCGGCAGTGACAATCAGAAAGATTATGTTCATGGTTTTAAATTGTGGGGGGCACCGGCAGGGGAGTCCTTATCAGAGTTAGCGATTCCCAACCGTCTGGAGTTTTCTAAAACCTACCCCGATGGACGAATTGCCCCCTTTATGCGCGTGGTGGATAATTGGGTCCAAGGGATTGAGTCCAGACGGGCGATCGCCCCTACCTTACGAGAAGGTGTCTATTCTCAACTCCTCATGGACCTCACCCACGAATCCCACGAAACCGGCACCTGGGTCACGGTCCCCAATTTAGATGACTATCTAGCCCGCAGTTAAACAAACAAACTGTTCGTAGTAACGAATTCATTCGTTATCCCCTCCAGTTCGTAGTAACGAATTCATTCGTTATCCCCTCCCGTTCGTAGTAACGAATTCATTCGTTATCCCCTCCAGTTCGTAGTAACGAATTCATTCGTTATCCCCTCCCGTTCGTAGTAACGAATTCATTCGTTATTCCCTCCCGTTCGTAGTAACGAATTCATTCGTTATCCCCTCCAGTTCGTAGTAACGAATTCATTCGTTATCTTCCCCAGTTCGTAGTAACGAATTCATTCGTTATCCCCTCCAGTTCGTAGTAACGAATTCATTCGTTATTCCCTCCAGTTCGTAGTAACGAATTCATTCGTTATTCCCGTAAATTAAGAACGACTGAAGTCGTTACTACAAACGGGAAAATTAGGTTGGTTTGTAGTAACGAATTCATTCGTTATCCCCCTAAATTAAGAACGACTGAAGTCGTTACTACAAACATCAAACCCAATCATTTTTTAACATTCTTTCAAACTTGAAGGCGGATAAGACGGTAACATTTCCACCGGGCGATCGCCTGGGAGTTCCTCAATCCACACCTGGACCCCGACTTTGCGAACCCGTCCCATCCGACCTGCTTTGGGACCCTCTAAAATTTCCACCTTAGACCCCACCTGGGGCAGTTCCGTACAACTCGCCGAAGTTGCTAGGGCCAACTCCACCAACTTATCGATCGCCTGGGATGCCGGAATCGGTTGGTCTTGCAACCATTCTACCGTTTCCGGAGCCAGGGAAAATAACTTGCGGACTCGGTTTTTTTTGCGACTCTTGGGCCCTTTCTTCAAATTCGCCTTGGAGTTAGGGTGATGTCCCCGCTTACTGGGTGACTCGACTGCCTCAATTTCCCGAGTCCCTAAAACTCGGTTGCAGGTGGTCCGAATGTAGCACTCTTCATCGGTTTCACAGACCTCTGCAATCTCTAAAACCTGACACTCATACCAGTCGGACTGTTGGGGATCCGTGCGACAGACGACCTTCTGACCGGGGTGAAATTGTTTTTTGTCATCAAACATTGACATTTCTCCAATCAGTATATACGATTAGAATATAGCTCAAAGGATTCCAGCCGGATTAAGAAAACCTTTAAGTTTTTTACCCCCACATCTAGCGGGGGAGCAGGGCTGCTTCACTCTACGGGTGGAGTCGAGAGCAACCGTTTTGGAGAATTTAAGGGCTGGAATCTGGGCAAAACGCTTACAGCACAATCACTCAAGGATATTGCTCCAGTGCAAGACCCAATCCGAGTGATCCCAGACTGAGGGATTCAATCCATAGCATATAGACAATTGGAGATGGGACAATGAACAATCAACCTTATGACGCCTTAAATCGCCTCGCGATGAGATTACATCAAACCCAGGGGACTGATGGCCCTGCAACCGAAGCCGAAGTGGCCCAAATTGCCGCAGCATATTTGAACACTTTGGTGGAAAATTTATCCGATCGCGAATTGGTTCAAGCGATTGATGAATATCGGTCGGGCCACACTCGAATTAAACAGGTCCAGGAGTCGGTTCAGAAGTGGTTAGAAACCGATTTAGGTCATCGTCAGGAGCAAGAATTTAAAGAATTTATTGCTCAATTAAACAGCCGAATGGGCAATGTTATTTAGGGTTGATTGAGGAATCACCAAAGGGACAAGTTACAGAATGATAGGAGATAGAATCAAGAAAACCCCAGGCGATCGCTTGGGGTTTTCTGTTTTAATGCTCTCGTCTTAATCGGGGATTGGGGCAGTTAAATTGCTCCTGGGGAGAAGGGGGCCGATAAGCGGTGCAATTAAATCCGTTTGCCTTCGCGGAACTGTCCTGGGAACCTTCTGCCAGCACTATCGATGAGGACACCTTGGCCGTGGGGAACGCCTTGGCGCAATTCACCCTCATAGCGAGTGCCATTGGGGAAAGTGCAGGTGCCATTTGCATCGAGGTTTTGATTAAAGAACCGGCCTTGACAGCGAGTTCCATCAACGCGGGTGAGGGTTCCTTGACCAAAGGGCTGTCCGGCAAAGAATTCTCCCACATAGCGATCGCCATTGGTGAAGACAAATTGTCCTTGTCCGGCAGGTTGAGAAGTAATTTCTTCAGTCCCAACATACTGAACCACTTCAAACGTGCCTTCATAACGGGAACCATCGGCGAAAACTGCGTTCCCCCTCACAATATTGCCATTTTGAAATGTCCCTTCATAGCGGGCATCATCAGCAAAGATGAACGTCCCCTGTCCGTTGGGACGACCCCCGCTAAAGAGTCCTTCATAGCGATCGCCATTGGCATATACATAGACTCCTCTACCATTGGGAACGCCATTGGAAAATGCTCCAATGTAGTTATCTCCATTTTGATAATTACACTTGACGGGTCCGGCAGCGGGGTTCCCGGAGCAAGAAGGAGGAACATAAGTGTCTCCACCTTCCTGTGCCATTGATCTAGACAGAGGGCTGAGTGAACTGGCAATTTGCATCACAGATGCCATCAATATCGCCATTGCGAGCTTTTTGAGAGAGTCAGTCATAATCCTAACATTCTCCTATATGCATGGTTATTATCTATTCTAAGTTTTAGAAACCGAAAACAGCCGGTAGCAATTGAGTCGATACACCCCGGCAAATGAGGCGATCGCGTTCATGATTTGCTCCATGAGCGCGATCGCTACAACCGAGTGCCATCCCCTCGTCAATTCCCGACCTGGGAATCTCTACCCAGGGGTGAGCGAGATTTCCTTGACAACGCCGCTAACGTCTGAAGGCGGCATTGGCCAAGTTAACCCCACCCGGAGTAACCTCTGGCGGTTCTTCTTCTCCGAGAACCTTACCGACCTCAATGCCGTTCTGCTCCAAAATCACAATCGGGTCAGCGGTATCTAAATTTTGCACCTCTTTAACCAGGACCTCGCCTAGGGCAATGCGATCGCCCACCTGCACATAGCGCGAAGTGGCCTCATTGGGAGCCTTAGCAATAATTTGCACTTTACCCCCTGCTCGAATTACCCCAGTCACTTCCGTGCCTTGGGCTAACTCCGTAGAAGGAGGCGGTGGCGGGACCGGCGCGGGCGGTGGCGGTGGCAGATTTTCCGGACCAATTGCCACCGGCAGATCCGGCAGATTCGGCACCCCTCGGGTGACCAGAGGGGGAAGAGGTGGCGGAGAGGGGGGACCGGCAGGGGCCTGGGCCACCACCGGAGGAAGCTGTTCCGGACCAATTCCCACAGGCAGATCCGGCAGATTCGGCACTCCTCGGGCCGCTAAAGGCGGAATGGTGGGGGGTTGAGGGGGAGCCGGTGGACCAGCAGCCGCTTGCTGTGCGGGGGGTCGAGGTCTGGGAGGGAGTTGTTCAGGGCCAATTCCCACGGGTAAATCCGGAAGGTTGGGAACCCCTTGGGCAACCTGCTCTGGAATTTGTGGTCCTTGAGGACCGGGGGTTCCGGGTCTGGCTCCCGTTGTAGTTCCCGGTCTGGCTCCCGGTGTAGTTCCCGGTCTCGCTCCAGGTGTAGCTCCCGGTGTAGTTCCCGGTCTCGCTCCAGGTCCCGCTCCAGGTCTCGCTCCTGGTCCCCCTCCCGGGGCGGCTCCTGGTCCCGCTCCAGGTCCCGCTCCAGGTCCCGCTCCAGGTCCCGCTCCAGGTCCCCCTCCCGGTCCCCCTCCCGGGAAGGGTTGAAAGGGTTGAGCTTGGGCGACAGCTTGAGCTGGCGGTAATTCTGGCCCGATCGCCACGGGCAATTCTGGCAGATTGGGAACCGCACGGGTTGGAAATTCCGGAACTCTAGGAGTCGCTACTTCTGCGCCCGGTGCAGGGGTGACCGGCATCGGCTGGACATCGAGTATCCCAAAGGGATTTTCCTGAGCCTGTCGGGCCCTTTGCTGTTCCAGTTGCCGCACCCGCTCATCTGGGCTCGTGGGCGGAATTAAATTCCCAATGGAAGTGGGATCTGGGCGTGCAGGCACCACAGGTTCTTCAAATTCCGGGGATTCTGGTTCTTCTGCGGCTTCTGGGGACTCTTCTGGAGTCTCCGTTGCCGTGGGAGAGGGCTCGACGGGGGCGACGACTTCCGGAGTCTCCGGTTCACCACCACACGCACTCAAGATGAGGACGAGCATCCCAATTGACACCTTCAATAAAAATTGACGCATGGCCGCTGATTATTAGGATTTAGTACAAAGATAGCCGATTAACCTAAAAGTGCTTCATTACCCAAGAAGTAATTCCGCAGGGTCGGCTCCATTTTTTATCGATCGCCCGGTTCGTTGAGCCAACTTTATCTTGACAAAAACAGTTAATTAGGATAATACAGGCGATCGGTCATTCTATCGTCCATTCTAGGGCGAGGGCTGCTTTGGGGTCCGGAACCGGAAAATAGGCAGCCAATTGCTAGAAAAGAGTCTCTTGCACGGGTGCAGCGCTGGGATTATAGCGCTGGGACATCAAGCAAAAAGACCTAAACTTACTCTGTTCATCTGTCTATTGTACTCTAATTCTTCAACCCGAGAATTGCAGCGAGGTGAAAACTTTTTTCTCGCAGAAACTCCCCTATATTTTAGTAAAAATAGTCAGCCAGACGGGACCGAGAAGGGAGTAATGTCCCCAGCATTGGAGTCCCGCTTCTGTGCCGAGTTGTTCGCGCCTTTCCAGGGGATAGAGGTGGAGATTGGTAGGGGAAGTACCTAAAACTCCTGAACCAGTTTTTCCCGGCGTCGTAAAATCAACTAAGTAGTAGTTTCCCCCAGGGGATAAGACGCGGTTTATTTCTGATAAAACCTGGCTGGGATTGGGGTAATGTAAAAAACTAATGGTATTGAAAACGGTATCAAATTGTTGGTCCGTGAAGGGGAGTTGTTCGGCGTTTCCTTGGATGAAAATCAGGCGGGGACGATGGCGATCGCGCTTGGTTTGTCTCGCTTGGCGAATCATTTCGGGGGAAAGGTCAAATCCGGTGCCGCGTAGGGTGGGAAATTCCTCTGCAAGGCGATCGAGCAGTCTGCCGGTCCCGCATCCAAGGTCAAGGACATTGGGATGGTCTGGCAATTGCAGATAATCCAGTAATCTTTGATGAAGGGCTTGATAAAAGATAGTCGTAAACAGAATATCGTAGTTGGGTGCCCAGCGGTCAAACAGTTTTTGTTTTTTGGTGATTTCCGGGTGAGTCACAGTTCGGTTCTCCTACAGTTTCGGTGACTATTTTAACGGGTTTGATTTGAGGGATTGCCGAGTATGTCCGTTGTAGGACTCAGGTACAGGATGAGATTAGCTAGGACCAGAAACCCGGTTTCTTACCCGAATTTATTGCGTTGCACCCACATTGAGGTGAAGAAACCGGGTTTCTAACCGTTACTGTACTCCTAGACTAGGGGGTGACGCGGTAATTTTGGGCGATCGCATAAAACAAAGAGTAATATTCCCCAAATCGGTCTTTGGGTGACTGGCCTTGCCAAGTATAAATCACATCTCCCGATTCCAGGGTCATTCTCATCACACTTTCTTCGTTCCCCACTTCCACCTCTAACAAGGCCGGTAATCCCTGTTCTGTGGTGAAGTTAGACTGGGGAATCGTGGAGGGTTCCTCTGCCTCCTCTAATCCGGTGAGTTTCAAGGTTCCCCATCCTCTAATTTCGATATTGGGGTAATCTGGAGCATGAAATGCACCGCCATCCTGATTCGTGGGGGGAGGGAGTGCCACCCAATCCGGGGGATAGGGAAACTCGAACCCAAACCGTTCATTTTGATAAGTCTTCCACTGGGTGGGGACGGTGGGATTGGTGGGAGTGCAAGCGGAAACTAGGACAGCGATCGCCATACCCGATGCTGCGATTCGG
>NZ_JAMXOT010000483.1 GCF_024220515.1 Oscillatoria sp. HE19RPO | reverse complement strand
CTTATTCTCAAATCCTTGTACCAAGACTGATTGAGCTGTTTTTACTCGCCTAGAATCTCTGAACCCAGACGACTCTCCTTTAACTCTATAATTTCTCCTTGTCAAGTACAATTTATACCAAATTAGATGAGCTTACCCTGGCTTTTTCGGCCATGCCGCATATCTGGATCTTCAATAGAAATGCGTCGGTCCTTAGCGACCCCTTTGGCCAGCTTCGGCACTCCCATTGAGTCTACTGTCACATTTTGGGATTCAATCAAGCGGGCAACAGCGGTGGGGGAACTTGCGCCTCTTCTATTTCATCCAGATTAGTCTGCTGTTGCATCCATTCTTCTACAGAATTCAGGCTGTTTAGGATAGTTAATAAGGCATTTTGGCTTTCCGCTGGGTCATCCCAGTTTAAATCTAATGCGGCTTTTAAGCTGGAACTATTGACAAAATCCGCTCCGGCTTCATTGGCAATTTCTGCCAGCCCCCACCCGAAGCTGGCTAGCTATGATACTCAACGCCTTACGCAGAGCATGACCCAAGAGATTATAGGTATCTTCAACTTTACCTGCACCCCATAATGGAGAGGAATCTAATGCAGCTCTTAAATTAGCCGAACCAAAGCCTCCTTTGAGCTTGGCAATTTCTACAGTACGGTCAATTAAACGTTGGTCAAAGCCTTTTTTAATTAAGGCGCTTCTGAATCTTATTAAAGTGGCTTTACTGAATGGGGGTTTTTCACAGTTCAGGCAATCCATAACTAATTGCCATCGTAAATCCATGACTAGCTCTTCAATCACTTCATCGTCAGAAATCCCCATATAAGATTGGAGAATAGTGGCTAAGGCCAATTGTGCTGGTGCGATGGGACAGTAGCCCATTGTGCTGTCTTTAAAAATGGTGTTTAGTTCTTCTTGAAACTCATCATCGAATATGTACAGACGGTTCAGGCGAAGAAAAGTAAACAGCTTGGCTTTTTTGATGCGATTAATAATTACCTGTTCTGAATCTGATAGCTCTACTGGCGGGTGCCACAAAGGAGGACGCATAGACTTTAGGGAGTAATGAGCGCTTGAATTTAATTGGTTCGTCAATTTCAGTTATGCATAGTTGAGTCGTTTTGTCAAGTTCGGGTACTGAACCGACGCCCTAGGCGTTAAATTTCCCCCGCCGGTGATTTTCTCGGTGGTGTTGATTTGCTCTAAAGGAAGGGATATCATTGGGGGTAACGATTTGGCCGGTTCCACCCCTTGCCTATCAGTTTGCTCTAAACGTCTATCATCCTTT
>NZ_JAMXOT010000224.1 GCF_024220515.1 Oscillatoria sp. HE19RPO | reverse complement strand
TTTTGAGGGTGATCAAGCCATCGCCTTGGTCCAGCACCTTATTGAGTGCCTCGAAACGATGAAACCAATGATCTCTCAGATACTCGTGCCTTAATTTCCGCCTGATGACTGGGTTTTCCCAGGGGCGATCGCACTGATGGCGATCGCCTGATCCATAGCTATCGCTGGATCGAAATCTTCCCCCACTGGGAGGATCGCGGGGAGATAGCGCAATTGAACCGCCCGGGTCATTGACCCGGTGCCGCACGGCAGTAACTCAGAGTCTTGAGAAGGAAATAGACCTTAAAGGTTTTCTTTTTTCGTGGACTAGGCTACTGCCGACATGGCGGCTAACCTCGTAGAAGCCGGACATAGAATTGTTATCCGACTCGGGAGATTCGTGGCTCTAATTAGCGAGGGAATTTGTCGCAAAACATCCCAGAAACAACCTTGATAATTTATGGAATCAAAACCGATCATTGTTGGGCTAGACGTTAGTAAGGATAACGTCGTCTGTTGCCCCTTGAGAGAAGCACCTTTTGATCTTAAAAGGTACTTTAAGGAAAACAGAGAATCTTTCCCACGATTATATTCTAATCGCGACGGGATTGAACAATTGCTCGCCCTAAACCCTGATTATGTGGTGATGGAACCCACGGGGGTACACTATTCCTGGATTTGGGCACACATACTAAAAAAGGAAGGGGTTAAAGTCCTCTGGGTAGGACACTCGGAAGTTGCAGCGTTTCGGAAATCCAAGAAACTGCCAGATAAAAACGATGCGGCTGATGCGCTTGCGCTTGCCGCCTATGCCTTAATTAATTGGAACTATGCAGAGGCATTCCTTGGATACGAACACGAAAATTTCATAGTCCCACTCAGAGACTGCTGTCTGCAACTCCAAAATCTAAACCGGATCCAGAGTCCAATTATCAACAGGTTAAGGCAACAGTTAGCCCATGAGTTCCCAGAAGCAGCTTTAAATCAATCTCGCAGAGGAAGTGATGGTCAGGTTCCTTTGTGGTGCTTCATTGCTGGTAAAGAACGTAATCTAAAAACAAACCGAGCTTACTACCAAAAACTTTACGAGGTCTCGATCGCCCCTAAATATGGAGTTGAGATATCCGAGTTCTCTCGGAATCTTGCGAAACAGCTATGCCAGCTTACGGACTGGGAGATTGAGATAGAAACTCGGATAGCCGGAATTTTGAAGCACGCAGAATTCAGGGTCTACAACCAAGTCATGGATGATATGGGAATGGGTCTCAGAACCAAAGCCTGGATAATTTCCCAGATTTATCCGATTGAAAGATTCCTGGGAGACGGGAAATATCGGAATTGGCGAGCCCGGTTCAAACAACGGTTAGGCTATGGAGGGGTTGAGGATTCATCCGGTGATAAGGAAAGGGTCAGAAAGAGCGGATCCAAGACATCCCGGCAAGTGCTCTACCTTTGGGTACTGACTTCAATTTCTATTGAACGGCTAAGACCTGATACGGAGATAGGGAAGAGAGTCTGTGCTTTCTACGATGAAAGAAACAGGCAGTACAATGAAAACCCTGAACTCTATCATTCCCGGTTACTGGACAAGCAACAGAAGGATGCGATCGCCTCGTTGAAAAGTCAACTCAGCCCGCTGCTGTCACCAAAAGTTGTTAGTCAGATAGAACGCAGCTTGTCGAGCGCACTGGATTTACCGGGCCTGTTAGGAAGTGATGATCATGATGTCTCGCTGGTTAAAAAGGGGGAAGCTAAGAAGCGGTTCGGGAAACTAATTATCAGCCAGACCGCAGCAAAGGGAGTAGAGATCCTTTTTGAAGAACTAATGAAGGTTCTGCACCCAAAAGAGTAAGATAGGATTGAAGAAGACGGCCCTCTACTAGAAACGAGAGGGCCTTTTAAAAAATCTGTAGACCCATTACATAGAA
>NZ_JAMXOT010000223.1 GCF_024220515.1 Oscillatoria sp. HE19RPO | reverse complement strand
GCGGAGGATACAGGCATATTCCCCTCCCTTGGAGGGGTGTCCCGAAGGGACGGGGTGGTTTCTTGATTTGAAACAGACAGATACTTTTGAGTAAAGAAGCATAGATCAATACCTGCTCACGAGGTAGAATTTACCACCCCGCCCCTCCGGGGCACCCCTCCAAGGGAGGGGAATAAGCCCCAAAACTTGAGAAAAATTACCCCGTAAACAACCTACCCTTGTAAGTCCTCCCCATCTCCCCCATCCTCCCCATCTCCCCATCCTCCCGCGTTCCCAGATGGGGTTGTGGATAAAATTGATGATTCCGGGATCAATCTTTCCCGGCATCTGGTAGAGTAAAATTAGGTAGGTAGAAAGACTGAGGTTTTAAAAAATGCCCTATAGTGAAGATGAAGGCGGATTGCTCAATAATTTTGCAAAAGAGCCGAAAATGTACACCGCCACCCCTCCAACGACCACGGAAAAACGTAACTACGCGGTCCAGGCGGTTTTGGGCCTTTTATTAGTCAGCGGTTTATTGGTCTTAGCTGCCTCGATTTCTAGCGTCAGCTAATTAGAACAGCCTGTTTAAACCAGGTTTACGAACATCCGGAGACGACTGAAGTCGTCACTACAAACGAATCCGGAGATAACTGAAGTTGTTTCTGACTGTTTGTAGTAACGACTTCAGTCGTTTCTTCTGGGAATTTGTCCGGACGATCGCCCAGGTGTTATCCCTCCTGAACCTTTGAGGAACTCCTGGAAAGAGTATCTGTTCACGCCAACTTTGCCGATGGAGTTAAGTGTTCAGTGTCCCCTCGGCAGAGTTTGCATCCTTATTCCCTGCACTCGTGATCCTGATACGATGATCGTAACGGATATTCTTCCCCTAACAGTTTTGGACGTTAATCGGCAAACCTACAAGCAGCTTAAACTGGCGCTGAGTCTGAATTTACGCCGTCAAATCTTTGTGGCGGTCTGTGATGACTTGCCTCTGCGAAACCGATTGGCAAAGGGTTTAGTTGCGGATTTGCAAGCGGATTGTGGATGTGGGGAAACCCAGGAGAATGGAGGGGGGAAAACGGGTAAATCCCAATATCCCCGATTGGTGAGTTTGGAGTTAAATCTCCAGGACCCCAATCCAGTTGCCCAAATTGAGGGATGGATCTCTCGTCATCCGCTACCGGATCGGCGATCGCCTTTGCCGGTGTTTCAGGTCCTGGGATTGGAAAAATTAACCAAAGCGAGTCCAGCGGTGCAATGGTCCTTTTTAGCGGACTTAGAGGCGAGTGAGGGCCGCTTGAGTGATGCGGGCGATCGCCTGTTTTCTTGTAGTATCCTACTCTGGGTATCTCGTCCTTGGGGTCGGACGATCGCTCAATCTGCACCCCAATTTTGGCACTGTCGCACTGGACTGTTTGAGTTTGAGGGAGAACCCACTCCCGTCGCCCCGTCTCCAGAGTACAGTCAAACCACCATTGAAGCATCCTCAGTCATCCCCCGGTTACCCCAAGAAAATACTCCACCGCGACAATTACTCCCCTTAGAACAATCTCGCCTAGAAACAGAAGGCGACTACCTCCCCCCCAAAACCCCCACTCCTTTAGTCATCACCCCCATCTCCCTCCTATCTCCCCCATCTCCCCCATCTCCCCCATCTCCCCCATCCCCCCCACTCCCCCCCAAACCTCCAGCAAAGCTGGTGGAATTAGTCTGGGGCACGGTTAATGCACAAATCCCCGGGGATGTCAAGGCAGAAGTTGTGCCTTCTGCGGCCAATACTCTCCCCCTGAAACTCTTGGAACAGGTGGAACAACTGCACCATAGCGGGACCTCTCGGGGGAAACTGGCGGATGCTTATCTGAAATTGGGTTCGTTTTATCGGGATGGGTTATCTAAGGGGAATAGTGGAGGCCAAAATGGGGCGACAGTCACTCCCGAGTTGTTGCCGCAATATTTGACCCTGGCGATTCTGGCATACAAAGAGGCGATCGCCTTGATGGAGAAGGATGCGCCGGAGTGGGGAGATTTGGCCAATGACTTGGGAAATTGTCACTGGATGCGATCGCGCTATCAATCGCAACCGGAAGAGAAACTACCGCACTTATTCAAGGCGGTTGAACTCTATCACCAGGGATTGCAACATCTGGATGCGGAGGCCCAACCCGCTGTCTGGGCGCGGATTCAGAATAATTTAGGGGCAGTCTATAGCGAATTGGCCCGGTATCAAGACCGTCAGGAGAATTTAGAACGTTCCATCGGGGCCTACCAACAAGCCTTAAACTATCGGAAGGGAGAATCCGGTGGGGACCTGCGGCCTTATGCTGCCACTCAAAATAATTTGGGAACCGCCTATTGGAACTTGGCCCAACATCGGGATGCGGTGGAGAATTTAAAACAAGCGGTTTCGGCCTATAGTGAAGCGTTGCGACATCATTCGCGATCGGAACAACCCCTAGAATATGGGATGATTCAAAATAATTTGGGGACAGCCTATTGGAATTTAGCCCAATATGAAAAACCGAAAGATTATCTGATGCTGGCGATCGCTGCCTATCAGATTGCATTAATGTATCGGACAAAACAGAAACTTCCCACGGCTCATGCTGCGACTCAAAATAATTTAGGAACCGCCTATTGGCATTTGGCCAATCACTCGCAATCCGAACCGGAACTGCGGGCGGAATTTTTAACGGAGGCGATCGCCGCCTACGATGCAGCCATTACCTTGGGAGAGACACTCTCTCAACAGGCCGGGGGTCTGTCTTCTCCCCAAAAAATCTTAGCCTTTGATTTGATTGCCGCTCATACCAACGTGGGATTGGCTCATTATCAACTGGTGACCCAAACCAACGCCATCCCCGATGCCACCTGCCGCGCTCAACATCTCCATGCCGCCCTGGATCATTATATCCAAGGGGCGACTGCCACTCAAGACCAACCGGAACGCCATCAAAATGCCTGGGCCTATATTGTCCAAATTGTCCGCACCATTTATGGGGAATTTGGCATTGAGGGACAAACTCGGGCATTATCCCGAGTCCCCGGTTCCCTGTTAAGCGAACTCATGCGCCGCTTGTAACCCAGTTTGGTCTATCTCTCTTTCCAGATTGACAATTGTCAATAGCTAACAGGTTCAACAGACTGGAGAGACCGGAACCGAGGATAAGGAAAACCCAAAAGGTCATAATTGAAAGAATTAAACAATTAAAGCCAAAAATTGGCAAGATGACCCGGCAATTTTTTGAAAACAGAACAGGTATAAACCCAAGTCGAAGGATGACCTAGAAGATTGCTATAATAATCACCAAAGAATAATGGGATTTTAATAAAGAAGCGGGGGAGAGAGCCAGCCAACGGGCAACCCCCCCACCAAAATCGGTCAGGCAATTGGGAAGCGAGCAAATTCTAAGGGCAGCGGAGGAGAACGCTAAAAAAACAAACGTATAGCGGTTCCTGGAGTCATCAGGTACAGATGCGATTAAGGAGTGCGAGCATCTTGCTCGCTATCCTAGAATAGCGAGCAAGATGCTCGCACTCCAAAAAAATGTCCAGGAATAACACTGGAAAACGCTATATCCGACTGCTAACTAAAGCAACTGCTAGAACACAGGAGCGACCCAGGCAAACCGATTTGAAAAAACAGTAAACAAAAGCACTAGGAATTTTTGGGCGTGAACAGTACCCCTATCTTGAAAAAATTTGAGTCAAACAACCTGTTTCCCTTTGCGTTAGATCGATTTCAGCATGAGGCGATCGCCGCCTTAGAAGCAGGCCGGTCCGTGGTGGTTTGTGCGCCCACGGGGTCCGGGAAAACCTTAATTGGAGAATACACCATCCACCGCGCCTTAAAACGGGGTGGACGAGTCTTTTACACCACCCCCCTCAAGGCCCTCTCCAACCAAAAACTGCGCGACTTTCGCCAACAGTTTGGGGAAGAAAACGTGGGACTCCTCACCGGGGATATCTCCATCAACCGGGATGCAGCGGTGTTGGTGATGACCACGGAAATTTTTAGAAATATGCTCTACGGCACCTCCATTGGGGCCGTGGGGACCTCCTTGCATGGGGTTGAGGCAGTGGTTCTGGACGAATGCCACTACATGAACGATCGCCAACGGGGAACCGTCTGGGAAGAATCGATTATCTACTGTCCTCCAGAGATTCAGCTAGTGGCCCTTTCTGCCACCGTTGCCAATGCCGGACAGTTGACCGAGTGGATCTCCGAAGTACATGGCCCTACGGAGTTAATTTACTCCGACTATCGACCCGTTCCCCTGGAATATTACTTTTGCAGCGCCAAGGGATTATTTCCCCTGCTGAGTAAAGACCAGACCAAAATTAACCAGCGCCTGATTAAAACCCCAGGGAAAGGCAGAGGGTCGAATCGAGACGAACCGGGGTTAATCGAGTTATTGACCCATTTGCATGAAAAAAATATGCTTCCGGCGATTTACTTCATCTTCAGTCGTCGGCGATGTGATGATGCAGTGACCCAAGTTTCGGACCTGAGTCTCGTCAGTCCAAAAGAAGCGGCCCAACTGCACAAACGAGTCCATGAATTTTTAGCTAAAAACCCAGAAGCGGAACGCACGGGACAACTGCAACCCCTGCTACGGGGAATTGCTGCCCATCATGCCGGAATTTTACCCGCTTGGAAAGGATTAGTCGAAGAACTGTTTCAGGCGGGGTTAATTAAAGTCGTCTTTGCCACAGAAACCCTGGCGGCAGGAATTAATATGCCTGCTAGAACGACAGTGATTTCCAGTTTATCCAAGCGCACCGATGATGGACATCGACTCTTAAAAGCCTCAGAATTCCTGCAAATGTCCGGTCGAGCTGGTCGTCGCGGGATGGATGAACGGGGGTATGTGGTTACGGTACAGACCCGGTTTGAAGGGGCAAAAGAAGCGTCCTATTTAGCTACCGTGGGACCGGACCCGTTGGTGAGTCAGTTTACTCCCACTTACGGGATGGTCTTAAATTTGCTGCAAACCCATACTTTAGAAGAAACCAAAGAACTGGTGGAATCGAGTTTTGGGCAGTATTTGGCAACCTTGCACCTGCAACCGAAACTCCAAGATATTTCCAAACAAACCCAGGAATTGGCCAATCTCAAAAAGCAGTTACAAGGGGTGGATGAGGACCTGTGTAAGGGATATCAAAAATTACGCGATCGCATGAAGGTGGAAAAGCAACTGCTCAAAACCCTAGAGGAGCAAGCGCGAGAATCCACCCGGACGATCGCCGCTCAAGCGCTGCCAACGGCTGAACCGGGACAGTTGCTCAGTCTCAAAGGCCGTCATATTGTCACCAAAGAACCCATTTTGGCAGTTTTGGTCGCCAAAGCACCGGGACCGGGGAAATCGCCGATTTTGGTCTGTCTGAGTCAAAGCAATCGCTGGTATGTGGGGACGGGACTGGATGTGGTGGAATTGCATGAACCGCTTCCGAGGTGGAATCAATTTGAATCCCCGATACCTCCGGGGGAATTGGTGTTGAAACCGGGACAATCCCGCAAGGGGAATGAAGATACAGCGGCGATCGCTCAGTTGATTCCCCTGGAAGTTCCCACCTTTTATGCCCCAGAAGTGGTGGAACAAGAGGGGCGAATTGCGGCCCTGCAAGGTCAACTCAAGGACCATCCTCTGAATCAATATGGACATCCGGGCACCCTGGTTAAACATTTTAAACGCTATAAGCGCTTAGAAAGCGACCTATCCAAGGTTAAAAACAAGCTGGATAGTCATCTGACGGCGCACTGGGAAGAGTTTCTGGATTTAATCAACATTCTGCAACAGGTGGGATGTTTACGACAGTTGGAAACTAAAACCGATGGTGATGAAGAGGTGGTTGAAAATCTGACCTTTGAGGTGACTTCCTTGGGGGAAAGTGCGGCAGCGATTCGGGGAGATAACGAGTTATGGTTGGGATTGGCTTTGATGTCTGGCTGTTTAGAATGGTTAGAACCCCATCAGTTTGCTTGTGCTTGTGCCGCCTTGGTGACAGAGGTTTCCCGTCCTGATAATTGGACGAATTATAATCTGTCCCGAGAGGTGGATGGGGCGTTGTCCCAACTGCAAGGAGAACGACGGAAACTGTTTCAACTGCAACATCGGCATCGGGTGACCCTGCCGATTTGGTTAGAACGGCAATTAATTGCGATCGTCGAAGAGTGGGCACTGGGAGTGGAATGGAACGAACTCTGTGCGAATACGAGTTTAGATGAGGGGGATATTGTGCGGATGTTGCGCCGGACTTTAGATTTCTTGTCTCAGATTCCTTATGTTCCTCATATTTCTGAGGAGTTAAAGGTGAATGCTTATCGGGCGATTCAGTTGATTAATCGCTTCCCGGTGAATGAGACAGTAGATTAAGCCACTGGCGGGAATTGGAAGGCTCCTTAAATGGTTCAGTTTTAAGGGTGCGATCGCCCTCCCCGATATTTTGGGGAGGGTTAGGTTTTATCCCAGATTCTGCATTAATCATGCTCAATAAAAACCCGCACCCTCAAGGGTGGGGCTATACAAACGAAGCCCGCCTGCGCGGGCTAAGTAAAGACAAACGACTTTGTTGATTAGCCGTTTCCTTCGAGAGGATTGAAAAAGTGAAAGAATATACCTTTAAACTGGATGATTCAATCAGCCAATTTGTTGAGCAGTTCCAAGACTATGGGTTTCAAGATTCGAGGGCGCTTGTTATGACAGCGATGCAAAGATTGCGATCGGCTTTAGAATCAGCGAAATTACAAGAATCAGCCGCCCTTTATGCGGAACTCTATGAAGAAGAGCCAGATTTACAAGCATTAGCTGAAGCTGGGTTAGAAGAATGGCCGAAAGAATAAAACTCTATATCAATTACCGCCTTCGCCGACTGCGGAAGCTACCTCCACGAGTGCGAGAGGGGGTGCGAATGGAGTTTGAGTTCCGTTGCGGGTTGGGAACATTCACCCGAGGGGAATTATTGGATTTTCTGGGGGATACATAGTAATAAATTTCATTGCAGGGATTTCCCCAAGCGTCCCCGCATTCTTGATAGTCTGCCTGATCGCTTTCATCGAGATTAGATGCCGTTGTTGCTTGCAAATAGTCGATAATTTTTTGCGCTAATTCTTGATTGGGAGTATCCCCTTGCTGAGAAAACAGTTGGGCCGCTTTCTGGAAGTCTGCCATTGCGGCAGAGGGGTTGTTGAGCGCATAGTGAGCGCCACCTCGTTCGAGATAGGCTTGAGCATAATTGGGCTGGTTTTGAATGGCGAGATTGTAGTCTTCTAGGGCTTTTTCCTCATTTCCAAGTTCATAATGAGATAACCCTCGGTTGTAGTAGGCTTCGGCAAAGTTAGAATTGAGTTGGATGGCTTTGTCGTAGTGTTTAATGGCTTGGAGATTATTTCCGAGTTCTGAGTAAGCGATTCCTTGTCCGATGTAGGCTTCCGGTTGGCTGGGATTCAGGCCGATCGCCTGGTTAAAATATTGAATCGCTCGCTGATAGTCTCGTTTACTAATTTCCGCAGCGCCTCGATTATTAAAGTCTACCGCTTTTTGAGCCGTCGCCATTCGATTGTTAATGTTAGCCAGATTAGTCTGATAGCTGGATAACTTTTGTTCTGCGGTTGAACTGACGATGCTATCCGGTGAAATGCTCTCTAATTGCCCGATCGCTTGTTGCCATTTCCCCCGTGCTTTGGCCCAAACTTGCACCGGATGAGGAGGATTTTGGACGAGCAATGCCGCTTCCATTGCCAGGGTTTCTGCTCGTTTGAGGCTTTCGGTTGCGGTGAGGTTTAGTTGTAGGGTAGTTTGGAGCGATCGCAATTCGGATAAATTAGCCTGGGCTTGTTGATAGTTGAATCCCGGTAAATTAGGGGTTTTTTCTAGGATAGCCGTGGTGGTTTGCAGGGTTTGGCGGTGCTGTTTCAGGAGGTCAATATCTACGGTTTTTTGCGCCATTTCTATCTCAGCGCCAATGGTGGTTGAGGTAGTGAGCGCCCAATGCTGAACCTTGAGTGCGGCGATCGCACTTCCCCCCACCGCCAATCCCAACAAGGCGATCGCGGCGAGCAATGCTTTGGGTTTCCCGGAAGAGGGCGATGCGACTGGATTCGGTGACGCTTCCGGGCGATCGTCTGCCTCAGTTTGCTCCGATTCTGCTGCCGGTGGCGGTGCGATCGCCTCAGGCAACTGCTCTAACTTTAAATCCATCTCCATCGCCTGACGCAATTGCTGCAACTCTAACTCAATCTCAAAGTCCTTACCCTGTTGATCCATTTTTCCTACCACCTGCTCGTTGGTCTATGGAATGCGCACCCCAATTTGGGATATCCTGATTTTACTGTGGTTGGGACTGACAGAATGCATCGGTTTTGACTTGAGCACCAGAACCGGCGGGGGTTAAAACCTAGCCCTGTCAAGGTGGTAAATTTAATGAAGAAAAATCGTTATTTCTTGTAGGGGCGTATTGCATACGCCCTCCGGAGGGCGCAAGCATTGCGCCCCTACAATCTACACACCTTGACAGGGCTAGGGTTCAAACCTCCGCTGGTTCTTGCAACTGGTTCAAGATGTCGGATGCATCGCTCATTTCGTTCAAACTCGGGCAAGCTCGTGACTGCCTAATTCCCTCACCCTAAACTATCTCATGACCCTATCAACCCCATGATTGCAATTCCCTCCGTTTCCGTTACCTACGCCCAGGATGGCACTTCCACCCGCCCCAACGCCCTCGGGATGCGCCCCATGCAAGAACTTGCTTATCAGAAACGGGGGGAACAATATCTGCTGATTAAATCTCCCCCCGCCTCGGGGAAAAGTCGGGCGCTGATGTTTATTGCTTTGGATAAGCTGACTCACCAGAAGCTCAAACAAGCGATTATTGTGGTCCCAGAGAAGGCGATCGGGGCTAGTTTCCATAATGAACCCTTGACAAAGTTCGGCTTTTGGGCGGATTGGCAGGTGGAACCCCGGTGGAACCTCTGCAATGCCCCGGGTAACGATGGCGGTAAAGTAGAAGCGGTAAAAACATTTATCGACAGCGAGGCGAAAGTGCTGGTTTGTACTCATGCCACATTTCGGTTTGCGGTGGATAAGTTTGGGGTGGAAATGTTGGACGATCGCCTGATTGCCGTTGATGAGTTCCATCATGTTTCCTCTAATCCAGACAACAAACTGGGGGACCATATCCGCCAAATCATGACTCGCGATAAAACCCACATCGTCGCTATGACGGGTTCTTATTTTCGCGGCGATGCGGAAGCGGTGCTACATCCGGAAGACGAAGGCAAATTTCACCACGTTACCTATACCTATTATGAACAACTCAACGGCTACGAATACCTAAAACAGCTCGATATTGGCTATTATTTTTACTCCGGTAGCTACACCGATGAAATTATGCAGGTTCTCAACCCCCATGAGAAAACGATTCTGCATATTCCGAATGTCAATTCTCGCGAAAGTACCAAGGACAAAATCCGGGAAGTGGAACATATTATTGAGGCATTGGGAGAATGGCAGGGGATTGACCCGAACACCGGATTTCAACAGGTCAAAACTGCCGAGGGGAAGATTCTCAAGATTGCGGACTTGGTGGATGATGACCCCAGCAAGCGGGATCGGGTTGCTGCGGCGCTGAAAGACCCCAGGCAGAAAAATAATCCTCATCATGTGGATATTATTATCGCCCTGGGGATGGCTAAAGAAGGTTTTGATTGGATTTGGTGCGAACACGCTTTAACCATTGGTTACCGTTCCAGTTTGACGGAAATTGTCCAGATTATTGGGCGGGCGACTCGGGATGCACCGGGTAAGACTCGCGCCCGGTTTACGAACTTAATTGCGGAACCTGATGCCAGCGAAATGGCGGTGACTGAGGCGGTGAATGATACGATTAAGGCGATCGCCGCTAGTCTGCTAATGGAACAGGTCCTCGCGCCCCGTTTCGAGTTCAAACCCAAGCGCCCAGACAATCAACCCACTCCCGGCTTTGAGTATGGGGACAGTGGCTACGATCCGACTCGGTGCAATATGGGAGTGAATCCACAAACGGGGGAAATTCAGCTAGAAATTAAGGGGTTAACCCTACCCAAAAGCCCGGAAGCCTCCCGGATATGTCGCGAAGATTTAACAGAATTGGTGACCGCTTTTGTGCAAGATAAGCCGAGTATTGAGCGCGGTTTATTTGATGAGGAATTAGTGCCCGAGGAACTGACCCAATTGCGGATGGGTAAGATTATTAAAGACAAATTCCCGAATCTGGATGAAGGCGATCGCGAAGCGGTCCGCCAACACGCGATCGCCGCTCTCAATTTGGTGCAACAAGCTAAGAAAACCCTGAATGAAGGGGACGGGTTAGCCTCGAAAAACACCGCCCTAATTGATGGAGTGCGCCAGTTTGCCCTATCCGTAACCGATTTAGATATTGATTTGATTGACCGGATTAATCCGTTTGGGGAAGCTTATGCAATTCTGGCTAAGTCGATGAGCGAAGAACGGCTAAAACTGGTAGCAGAGGCGATCGCCGCCAAGCGAGTTAATCTCTCTCTAGAAGAAGCGCGAGAGTTAGCAAAACGGGCGCAGCGGTTCAAACAGGAAAAGGGCCGCGTGCCTTCTCTCACCGCCGCCGATCCTTGGGAAAAACGCATGGCGGAAGGGATTGCTGTCCTAGTACGGAAGGTTAAGGAGGAAAAAAATGCCTAAAATCAATTTAGGGAACTCCACAAAATAAAATATCCAAACAACCCGCAGGCTGAAGCCTGGGTCTACACGGACGAAGCCCGCCTGCGCGGGCTAATCCAGTCTTGTTAGGTGCGATCGCATCAAATTTGGATGATTTATTTGTTGGAATACCTTATAGCTCATCTGGAGGTGAAAATCCATGACCCTCTCCCTAGAAAAATCCACCCCCCCAAACTCCATCCTCCAACGCCACAACGCCACCTGGCAAGACTATGTGGCTATCCGGGATAACGGGGATATAGACTGGCAAAAAATCTCATTTCATCAAGGATGGTTGTGGGTAGATATGGGCACAGAAGGACCAAATCATGCTTCGTTCAGTGATTTGATGACGGCAATTTTCTTTGTTTGGGTATTTCTGCACCCTGAGTTTGTCTTACAATCTTATGGTCGCTGTGTCATTGAACGGCCCGATACCCACGCCTGTGCGCCAGATTTAGTGCTGTACAAGGGTGATAATATTCCCAGATGGCAACCCGGAGAACCGCGCCGGATTGACTTGCGTCGCCACCGTTTGCCCGACTTGGTGGGGGAAATTGCCGATACGTCCCTCACCCTTGACCTAGATGAACAAAAGCAACTCTACGCCAGCTTAGGGATTTCTGAGTATTGGGTGGTTGATGTGAAAGGACGGCGGATTTTTGCCTTTAGCTTGACTCCATTGGGGCATTATGAAGCGATCGCCCAGTCCCAAGTATTGACGGGGTTGCCGATCGCCCTTTTAGAACAAACTCTAGAACGACTAAACACCGAAACCAACACCGCTGCTGCCAATTGGTTAATTCAACAGTTACAAAACCCGCCCCAACAACCGGACGGCATTGCTGAATCTGAACACCAGGAGGAAAACAATGCCTAAATCCAAATCCAACAAATCCACCACTGATGAAGATTTAGAACTATTGGCTGAGTTGGGGATAGATATCACCCCGGAACCTACTCGCCAACATTCTCCCAGAGAAGAGAGAATTATCGCCGGTTTTGAGGAAATTGAGCGGTTTGTCGCGGAAAAAGGTAGACTGCCTCAACATGGAGAAGAGGGGGATATTTTCGATCGCCTCTATGCGGTACGACTCGATCGCCTGCGAGAGTCTGCGGAATGTCGCGCCCTCCTAGAACCTTTGGACTCCCAAGGGCTTTTAAATGCAGAAAATGATGCTAGTTGGGCTTTAGAAGAGAGCCTGGAAGAAGACGAAATTGATGCGGCGCTGTTGGCTTCTCTGGGGGTTGATGCGGCTTCAGAAAATGATGTGACTCAGTTAACTCATGTGCGTTCGCGTCGAGAAATCAAGGCAGCGGAGGAAGTTGCCCAGCGGTTTCCTTGCGAGGATTTTGATGAATTTAAAGCTATGTTTGAGGAAGTTGGCCGTCAGTTAAAAACTGGGGAACGGCAAACGGTAAAATATCAGGATAATGCCACAATTAATCCCGAGGATTTGTTTATTCTGGATGGACAGAAAGTTTTGGTGGCTGAGATGGGAGAGATGTTTGTTAGTGACTATGGTCTTAAAAATTGCCGGATGCGGGTGATTTATGATAATGGCACTGAGAGTAATCCCCTGTTTCGGTCATTCCAGCGCGCTTTAAATAAAGATAAAACCAGTCGTCGCATCACTAAGCTGGATTTAGGTCCGTTATTTTCCTTTCAGGCTGAACCTGAAATTGAGGCAGAAAATGACTTACCCACGGGTTATATTTATGTGTTGCGAAGCGATTCGGAGCATCCTTTTATTGCTCAGAATCGGGGAATTGTTCATAAAATTGGGGTGACGGGTGGGGATGTCAAAAAGCGGATTGCTAATGCCAAGCAGGACCCGACCTATTTGTTAGCGGATGTGGAAATTGTGGCGACTTTTAAATTGGCTAATATTAATCGGAAGAAACTGGAGGGAATTTTGCAGAAGTTTTTCGCCAGTGCGCGATTAGAGTTGGAATTGCGCGATCGCTTTGATATGCCGGTTAAGCCGAGGGAGTGGTTTCTGGTGCCGTTGGCAGCTATTGAGGAGGCGATCGCAAAAATTCAGGACGGCACCATTGAGCAATTCCAATATGAGCCGGAATCAGCCAGTCTGATTAGAGTATCATAACACATTTTATTAAGAAAAAGGGAGCATCTCAATTTGGCCTCAAAGGGGAATTTATACGTCTTGCTCCCCCTTCCCGGAAAGACATTTATTCCTTATACCTCCCTCTCCTCTTAGGGGAGGGCCGGGGAGGGGTGGGAAGGGGGCTGGGGGGTTAGGTCTCTTTGCCAAATTGAGATGCTCCCAAGAAAAAGCAATTGGTTTCCCACAATGGACATTTTCCAATGAGTTTTGGGAACCCGCAGAGTTTAATATTTTAACTCACCAACGGAGTGAACTAGGATGATTACAGAAATAGAGTTAAAAGATTTCAAAAGTTATAAATCGGCGACATTGTACTTAGGGCGACTTACCGTATTAATTGGAGCCAATGCTTCCGGTAAAAGTAATGTTATTGAAGCCTTGCGGCTTGTATCTCGACTCGCCACTGGGGAAAGACTGGGATTGCTCAGAAATCCTCAAGAAAAAGGAGAGACTTTCTTTCGCGGGAATGTCGAACATTTAGGATATCGAGGGAAGCAGACATTTCAACTGGCTTGCTTGACAAACCATCCCGATTGGGAAGGTTTTGAGATTCAACTCGGACTCAGTTCAGACAACCATTTGCAGGTTATGCAAGAACGGATTACCAGTTCAAGTTCTAAAGTTCCGTTGTATGAAATCACCAGTGAACCGCAAGGGGCAGGAAGTGATATTTTTGTGACTTATAATAATTTTGCGAGAGGCGGCAAAAAACCGAGCCTGGTTTGTAGTAGTCATATTGCGGTTTTTACCCAACTTTTAAGTGCCATTCGATTTAGACCCGAAAATACCAAAAGTCGAGAAATTATCCCCAAGGTTTGCGAGCAATATGTCCGGTGGTTAAGTGGGATTGTGTTTTTAGAACCCGAGCCTAGCTTGATGAGAGATTATGGTCACAAAACCGATTTAATTTTGCGCGAGAAAGGGCAAAATCTATCTGGAGTTATTTATAATTTATGTCAATCTAAAACCTCTAAGCAGGCGGTTTTAGACTTTGTTTGTAGTCTTCCAGAACAGAATATTGAGGAGATTAGTTTTTTAGAAACCCCTCGGGATGAGGTGATGTTACAACTCACTGAAACGTTTGGAGGGGTGGCAACTCCTTATGATGCCGCACGATTGTCTGATGGAACGCTGCGAGTTTTATCCATTGCAGCGGTATTACTTTCTGCACCGGAAGAAAGTTTAGTAGTCATTGAAGAAATCGATAATGGTGTACACCCCAGTCGTGCGAGTGACTTACTATCTCGGATGGCTGAAATTGCTCGAAAACGTAATCTCCATATTCTCATTAGTAGCCATAATCCTGCCTTATTAGATGCGCTTCCCGATGAGGCAATTCCTGAGACTGAATTTTGTTATCGCAGTCCTGATGATGGGTCAAGTCAATTAATTCGGTTGCAAGATATTCCCGATTACCCGGAACTGATTGCTCAGGGTTCCGTGGGTCATTTAATGACTCGTGGACTGTTAGAACGTTTTGTCAAGCAGCATCCAGGAAATGACATCAAAAAACAGCAGGCCCTAGACTGGTTGACCTCGCTTAATTCGATGGTGGAGGCTCACTAATGGCGGATGTCTCGATTGTCGATACTTCGATTTTTTGTAATGTTCTTAATATTCCTAAATTGAATGATGAGCGAGGGTTAGTCATGGAACAACTCAGGAATTTTTTGGAAAAAGGAACCCATTTACTGTTACCGATCGCAGTTGTTTATGAAACCGGAAATCATATTGCTCATATCAGTGAGGGTCGTTTGCGCCGACAATGTGCTGAGTTGTTTGTTGAGCAAGTTAAAATGGCGATCGCCGGGGAAACCCCTTGGACGGTGATGCAGGTTCCCACTTTGGATGAAGTGCAACTCTGGTTGACTGATTTTCCGGATTCAGCAACACAAGGGAAAGGGATGGGTGATCTCTCAATTGTCCAGGAATGGGAAAAATCGAGGCGCTTGTTTCCCAATCGTCGGGTGTTTATCTGGTCTTTAGATAATCACCTTCAGGGGTATGATTCCCATCCTTAAAATGTTTCAGAGGAAGACAGTAATCTGGTGAGGGAGATAGGAGAGCTTTTGTGATGAACACAAGCCCGATCGCATTTGCTTGAGTCTTACAGTTTGTTATAATAGGGTCAGTATATAAATGAAACTTTATGTTGTGGAAACCCATCGAAGATTTGCCATCCAACTGGCAAGATTTAGCTAGTAGTGAACTGCCCCCTTTAGTCACGGTTTGGAACGAACAAGCCGATCGCCTGCGTCAATCTGGAGAGTTTCAAACCTTTAGCGAAAAGTTGCGGCGGGAAATCGCGATCGAAACGGGAATCATTGAGCGGTTGTACACCCTCGATCGCGGCATCACTCGTTTATTGATTGAACAGGGAATTAATGAAGCATTAATTCCTCATGGAGCCACAGATATTCCGGTTAAACAAGTTGTTTCCCTGATTAAAGACCAAGAAGCTGCTATTGAGGGATTATTTGATTTTGTTGGCGGACAAAGAAACTTATCTAATTTTTATATCAAGCAGTTACATCAAGTTTTAACTCAGAGTCAGGACAGCACAGAAGCCTTAACCCCACAGGGAAAAATCTTTAAAGTTTCCTTAATTAAAGGGGACTGGAAACGTCAACCGAATAACCCCCTCCGACCCGAAGGCACAATTCACGAGTATTGTCCTCCTGAACAAGTGGCATCGGAAATGGATCGATTAATCGCTTTCCATCATCAACATCAAGAACAAAAAGTTCCGCCTGAAATTGAGGCGGCTTGGTTGCATCATCGATTTACCCAAATTCACCCCTTTCAAGATGGAAATGGTCGGGTTGCTCGGTGTTTAGCCAGTTTAGTCTTCATTCAAGCCAGTTGGTTTCCTTTAGTCATCACCCGAGACGATCGCGCCGTTTATATTGCCGCTTTGGAAGATGCAGACTGCGGTGAATTATCGAGTTTAATTAATCTTTTTGCCAAAAGTCAAAAGCAAGCATTTTTAAGAAGCCTAGGTCTATCAGAACAAGTCTTATCAGAGACGAGAAGAACCCAAGTCATTCTGGCTGCGATCGCTGATAAATTGCAACAAAATCAGTTAGCCTCGGTTCAGGAAAAATGTCAAAAAGCGGAAACATTTGCTGCCCTTTTATTTGATATTGCTTCTCAACGCTTCCAGGAAATTGCTGAGGACATTAAACTATCTGTACAAAATTTATTAAGTGATGCCCCCGTTTTCACAATTGCTGCCCCCGTTGGCGACCCTCGATATTATTACCATCGCTATCAAGTAGTGGAAACCGCGAAACAACTAGGATATTTTGCCAACCTGCGGAACTATCACACTTGGATTCAATTGGTGATTAATATAGAAACCTCCATAACTATTCTTCTTTCTTTTCATGTGCTCGGACATGAATACCGTGGTTTACTGATTTGTAGTGCCTGTGCTTACCATCGAGATAATGGGGATGAAGGGGAACCGACCATTAGCGATCTTCAGCCTTTAACTGATTCGCCGTTTCAATTTTCCTACGCTGATGAACAAGAAAATTTAATTCCCCGTTTCCAGCAGTGGCTAGAAAATGTGATGGTCACCGGGTTAGAGTATTGGAACAAGAGTATTTAAGAGAATTCTAAAACTATGAACGCTGTTGAAATCGAAGAAGCCGTTTCCCAACTCGCCGAAGCACCATTTGACCCCGAAGAATTTCCCTTTGCCTTCCTGGAAGCGTTTGGGAACAAGACGACGACGATTAAGCGGCTCAAAAGTGGGAACTCCAATCCATCGGATTTACCCGGTGGGGTGCTTCAGCGTAATAATATTCATTTGAAAGTTTGCCCGGAAGGGGAAGTTACTGCAACTCTCACAGCATTGCGCGAGAGTGCCGCTACGACTCGCTACAAAGCTAAATTTATCCTGGCGACGGATGGCAACAGTTTTGAGGCGGAAAATCTGGCGGATGGGGAAACCGTTGCCTGCGATTACCGGGACTTTTCTGACCATTTTGGGTTTTTCCTGGCTTTGGCGGGGATTACCACAGTCCGGCAAATCCGTGAGAATGCCTTTGATATCAAGGCAACGGGTCGCCTGAATCGGCTGTATGTGGAGTTACAGAAGCAGAATCCAGACTGGGATAAGGCGGAACGTCAGGAAGAGTTCAATCATTTTATGGCGCGGCTGATTTTCTGCTTTTTTGCGGAAGATACGAATATTTTCCACAGTGAGGGATTGTTTACCCAGACGATCGCCCAGATGAGTGCCCCCGATGCTTCTAATACCCATGAGGTGCTCTCGGAGGTATTTCGGGCGATGAATACTCCCCTAAAGGACCGAAAGGCTGCGGGGATTCGCAGTTGGGCGGATCTGTTTCCTTATGTGAATGGCGGGCTATTTTCCGGCAATGTGGCAGTGCCCCGTTTTAACAAAATTGCCCGTTCTTATTTGCTTCATGTGGGAAATCTGGACTGGAAAAAGATTAATCCTGATATTTTCGGGTCGATGATTCAAGCGGTGGCGGATGAGGAGGAACGCGGCGCTTTGGGGATGCACTATACCAGTGTGCCGAATATTCTCAAAGTGCTGAATCCGTTGTTTTTGGATGATTTACGGAGTCAGTTGGAAGAGGCGGGGGAGAATCGCCGCAAGTTGTTGAATTTGCGGCAACGGATAGCGCGAATTCGGGTGTTTGACCCGGCTTGTGGGTCGGGGAATTTTCTGGTGATTGCTTATAAGGAAATGCGGAAGATTGAGGCGGACATTAACCGGCGTCGGGGAGAGTTAGAGCGCCGTTCTGAGATTCCTTTAACCAATTTTCGGGGGATAGAAATTCGCCATTTTGCCGCAGAGGTGGCGCGGTTGGCGTTGATTATTGCGGAGTTTCAGTGTGATGTGTTGTATCGGGGGCCGCAGTTGGCATTATTGGAGTTTCTGCCTCTGAAAAATGATAATTGGATTACCTGTGGGAATGCGTTGCGGTTGGATTGGTTGAGTTTGTGTCCACCCACGGGAACGGGGGTGAAGGTGCAGCGTGAGGATTTAGATTTATCGGGAGAAACGCGAGACGAGGCGGAGATTGATTTTGAGAATGAGGGGGGAGAAACTTATATTTGTGGGAATCCTCCTTATCAAGGAAGCGTCAACCAAACAATCGATCAAAAATATGATATGGCTCATATTTTTGATCGGATTTTCAAAAAATATAAAGATCTTGACTATGTAGCAGCATTTATTTTAAAATCTGCACAGTTTAATAAAAGCAGTGGATCATCTAGTGCTTTTGTAACAACTAACTCTATCACGCAAGGGGAGCAAGTGGCTATGTTATGGCCACTTATTTTTGGAGAAGATAATTGCATTCAATTTGCACACACCTCATTTTTATGGAGCAATCTTGCAAGTAATAAAGCAGCAGTAACCTGTGTAATTATTGGCATTTCAGCAAACCCCAAATATCCAAGACAGTTATCTGATAATGATATTGTTCGCAATGTCACAAACATCAGTCCTTATCTTTTAGCAACAGATTCAGTGATCGTTAAAAAAAGAGCTCTTGCATTATCGGAAATTGGTAATATGCAATCAGGAAATAAACCTACTGATGGTGGCAACCTAATTCTTGACTTTACAGAAAAGGCTTTACTCTTGAGCCAGTTTCCATCTTCTTCTCGATTTATTAAGCGTTATGTAGGGTCTAGGGAACTGATTAATGGCGGAGGAAGGTGGTGTCTATGGATAGAAGACGAAGAACTTCAAGCTGCACTAGCAATCAAGCCTATTCGAGAGCGAATACAAAAGGTAGCTATCTTTCGCGCTAATAGCCGAGGTAAGCAAGCCAATGATAAAGTTGATGCCTCACACCGTTTTGTATTTGCACCACACTCGTGTAAAGCTGGAATAGCTGTTCCAAATGTCTCGTCGGAAAGGCGAGAATATTTACCCTGCGAGATAACAGGAGAATCCATCGTTGTATCCAATCTCGCCTCTGTCATTTATGATGCACCTCTGTGGAATATGGCACTAATCGCTTCACGGCTGCACCTAGTCTGGATTGCCACCGTCTGCGGCAAGCTAAAAACCGATTTTCGCTACTCCAATACTCTCGGCTGGAATACCTTCCCGGTTCCCACTCTAACGGAAAAAAACAAACTCGACCTGACCCGTTGCGCGGAAGAAATCCTATTAGCGCGGGAGCATTATTTCCCCGCTACGATTGCGGAAATGTACGACCCAGAACGGATGGATAGCGAATTCCCCCTTGTCCGGGAAGCGCACGATCGCAATGATGAAATTATCGAACGCATTTACATCGGTCGCCGCTTCAAAAACGACACGGAACGCCTAGAAAAGCTGTTTGAGCTTTATACTAAAATGACCAGTCACCAAAAGCCCGGGAAAAAGTCTGCTAAACGGAAAAAAGATAAATAATCGTAAAAAACTTACACCTACGGAGATTCCAGCCATGTCTAAAACAAGTGTAGAACGGCAAAATTTAATCGAGGCTGTCAATGCTCTACCCGATGAGGTGCTGACTGAGCTTGCCAGCTTTGTTGACTACCTCCGTTATAAAACAGTCCGGCAGCAGCGCACTGAGTCACCTCAGCAAAACTTCCTATTGGCGATCGCTGGTTTAGGAAAATCCGGACAACCCGACACTTCAGATCATGACGAAGAAATTTTACGCAATGAAATTGATTCAATTTGATTGTGGTGTTTTTTTATGTTATTCTAACTATCAACTTGCCCATTGATGCGATCGCTCCCTAAACAGCAGTCAGCACCGGCTATACCCAAAGGGCTAATTGCCGATCGCCCCCTGGGGAAACCCCAGAAACCCTGGGTTTTTCTCGGTCCCACGGTTCCCTCTGAGATCTACAGCAGAAACCTGGATGCTGGGTTGGGGGCAAAAAAGCAGTCCGCATCCGCTATTCCCAAAGGGGCGATCGCCTCCTAAAAAGCAACACCCAGAGGATATCAAACTCGCAATCCAGTCTTTCCCGATATCTATGGAATCAGGAGTCCATCTTATTATCATCAGGATAAATTAGTCATGCCAAAATCTAACCCCCAACCCTCATTTAGTCTGCATAAATTAAGAGAACTTCAAATCAGATTAGATCGCGACAAAGATTTAGGGAAGTTCTGGAATTATTATATGGACCGATTTATCGACCATCCCGAATTCCTGGATTTTGGCGGACCTGTTGAGCATCGTTTTTTGCAAGAAGTCATCCCGACGATCACTCAGAAACTGTTTAAGCAAGACCCGCACAATCTGTTTCTAATTAAGATTCCTGAATATGAGTTTATTCATGGGAGCTTTTTTGTAGGCAACGAGATTGGTGGATTAATCTATTTCGAGAAAAAACGTAAGGGGGTGGCGGCCATATCCGACCCTAATCAATCAGGAATGGTGCAGTATTCTCGCTTCACCGGATATCCCATAGATAATAATAATAACTGATACCCCTCACTTCCGTTCCCCTCCCCTCTTACAACAATAGGTTTTTTACGTTTAACTGGACCTCTTGTCCCCTCCCCTTGGCAAGGGGAGGGTTAGGGTGGGGTTCTTCTTGGAGGAATGAGTGGATGCTGAGTTCACGCGATCGGGCGTCATGAAGAAAGACGTTGGCACCTGGCTTGATACAGGCGCTTAAACCGTAGCCCTGTCAAGATGGTAAATTTAATGACGAAAAATCGCTA
>NZ_JAMXOT010000222.1 GCF_024220515.1 Oscillatoria sp. HE19RPO | reverse complement strand
AAAAAAGAAGCCCAAATTGTGGTCAAGCTACAAAGGGCTGACGGTGGATACCTAGGCACGCAGAGGCGATGAAGGACGCGGTGACCGGCGAAACGTTCCGGGGAGCTGGAAACAAGCTATTATCCGGAAGTGTCCGAATGGGGCAACCCTATGAACTACCCGCTGAATATATAGGCGGGAAAGAGCTAACCGGGTGAACTGAAACATCTTAGTAACCCGAGGAAGAGAAAGAAAACTCGATTCCCTAAGTAGTGGTGAGCGAAAAGGGAAGAGCCTAAACCATTTGGTTTACCAGATGGGGTCGTGGGACAGCCACAACAGACCAATCAACTTAGACGAATCCGTTGAAAGCGGAACCACAGAAGGTAAAAGTCCTGTAGTCGAAAAGGAGAGCAGCTGGGCTGAATCCCGAGTAGCACGGAGCACGTGAAATTCCGTGTGAATCAGCGAGGACCACCTCGTAAGGCTAAATACTACTGCGTGACCGATAGTGAACCAGTACCGCGAGGGAAAGGTGAAAAGAACCCCGGAAGGGGAGTGAAATAGAACATGAAACCGTCAGTCTACAAGCAGTGGAAGAACGATTTAACGTTCGACCGCGTGCCTGTTGAAGAATGAGCCGGCGAGTTATAAGCACTGGTAGGTTAAGGCATTAAATGCCGCAGCCAAAGCGAAAGCGAGTCTGAATAGGGCGAAGTATCAGTGTTTATAGACCCGAACCCGGGTGATCTAACCATGTCCAGGATGAAGCTTGGGTAAAACCAAGTGGAGGTCCGAACCGACCGATGTTGAAAAATCGGCGGATGAGGTGTGGTTAGGGGTGAAATGCCAATCGAACCCGGAGCTAGCTGGTTCTCCCCGAAATGTGTTTAGGCGCAGCGGTCGAGATTTAAACCTGGGGGTAAAGCACTGTTTCGGTGCGGGCTGCGAGAGCGGTACCAAATCGAGGCAAACTCTGAATACCAGGGGAACACTCGGCCAGTAAGACGGTGGGGGATAAGCTTCATCGTCAAGAGGGAAACAGCCCAGACCACCAGCTAAGGTCCCCAAATTGTCACTCAGTGATAAAGGAGGTGGGAGTGCAAAGACAACCAGGAGGTTTGCCTAGAAGCAGCCATCCTTGAAAGAGTGCGTAATAGCTCACTGGTCAAGCGCTCCTGCGCCGAAAATGAATGGGGCTAAGTGACATACCGAAGCTGTGGAATACATATTTTGTATTGGTAGGGGAGCGTTCTATATGGGGTGAAGCACTAGCGGCAAGCAGGTGTGGACTGTATAGAAGTGAGAATGTCGGCTTGAGTAGCGAAAATATTGGTGAGAATCCAATACCCCGAAACCCTAAGGGTTCCTCCGGCAGGCTCGTCCGCGGAGGGGTAGTCGGGACCTAAGGCGAGGCCAAATGGCGTAGTCGATGGACAACGGGTTAACATTCCCGTACCTTCGGTTGTTGGTGTAGAGTGACGGAGAAGGCTGCCGCCATCCGGATGTTGGTTACCGGTTCAAGTGTTCGAGGTGTTGAGGGACGGCGAAAACGTCCTGAGCTGAGGCACGAGTACGAGACCCTACGGGGTCGAAGTGGTAGGAGTCCAGCTTCCAAGAAAAGCTCATTGCACCATAAACAATCGAGGCCCGTACCCGAAACCGACACAGGTAGGGAGGTAGAGAATACTAAGGGGCGCGAGATAACTCTCTCTAAGGAACTCGGCAAAATGGCCCCGTAACTTCGGGAGAAGGGGTGCCCCCTGATGAGGGGGGTCGCAGTGAAGAGGCCCAGGCGACTGTTTATCAAAAACACAGGTCTCCGCAAAGTCGCAAGACGCGGTATGGGGGCTGACGCCTGCCCAGTGCCGGAAGGTTAAGGAAGTCGGTCAGGGGGTAACCCTAAAGCTGGCGACTGAAGCCCCGGTGAACGGCGGCCGTAACTATAACGGTCCTAAGGTAGCGAAATTCCTTGTCGGGTAAGTTCCGACCCGCACGAAAGGCGTAACGATCTGGGCGCTGTCTCGGAGAGAGGCTCGGCGAAATAGGA
>NZ_JAMXOT010000221.1 GCF_024220515.1 Oscillatoria sp. HE19RPO | reverse complement strand
TATTGTCCAGTGCTTTACTCTTGCGAAGTTTGCGGTTACAAACCAAGCCCTTGTGGGGACTGTATGGGGTGAGCGTTGCCTTGGGTCTCTATACTCATTTATTTTTTGGATTTGTGGCCATTTCTCATGGCCTCTATGTCTTCATCATGGAAGGGTTTAAATTGAGTAAGAATATAGTTTCTTACGTCATAGCCTCTTTCTTAGGACTGGTCATATTTAGCCCTTGGATCTGGGTCATGATTACGAGTCTAGATACCCTAAACAATAAAACAAAATGGGTAAAAAATCATCAAACTGAACTCAAGAACTTATTTAGAATTTGGGTTGATAACTTGAGCAGACTTTTTATAGATTTTCCCTATGAAGCCAGCCTAAAAAACCCAATTCCTTATCTAATTTTAATTTTAGTAGCATATGGGCTTTATTTTCTAGTTCGTCGCACTCCCCTGCAAGTTTGGCTGTTTATTTTTACTTTGATTGGAGTGACAGCTCTCTCTCAAGTTTTGCCCGATTTAATTTGGGGAGGAAAAAGATCTTTACTTCCTCGATATCTTCTTCCCTCTTATTTGGGTATTCAACTGAGTATCGCCTATCTAATCGCCAGTCAAATGACGGCTATTTCTGGTATCATCCGACGCTGGAAACTAGGGAACCTGATGTTTGCCAGCTTAGTTATTGCTGGAGTTTTATCCTGTACCTTAATTTCTCAATCTAAAGCTTGGGATCTGACAGGGAGTGCTATCAACCTAGAAGTTGCTCCAATCATTAATCAAGCCAGCGAACCGCTTGTCCTCAGTGATGCCGATCATACTTTTATAATTCCTCTAACCTATCTTCTCAATTCTCAAGTAAAGATGCAGTTATTTGGGAAATCTGTAGAGCCACAGGTAAACCCCCACTTAAACTCTCCAATCTTTAATAACCCAGAAATATTTTTATACTTTCCTTCCCAAGCAATGCTCGATGAAATGAAAAAACAAAACTTACAAATAGAAGTTTTGGTTGGGGCATTTGAAGCCTATGGGAAAAATAAAAACTGGCTCTATAAAGTGGTCACTCCCAATACTTAAAAATTGCCTTGAGAACATAGAGCTAATGTATTATGTAAAGCCTCCTGCATAGCTTTGTTTGGAGGCTTCTCTAGCTTAATTGAGTCACATTTTGCTCGCTGATTAGGTTGTCACTGATTTCGGGTTACTTTATAGCGTTTCTCATCTCCCTAAGGTACAGCGATGGCGGCCCCAAACCGTCGGCTTTGAAACGTACCTCATGAGGCCACCGAACCGCTATAGGTTTAGAGATGAATCTTTATTCAATACTTATTTCTGGAAGTATTCAGCAACCACTGCCTGAATTTCGGCAATAAACTTTTCCGTAGAGAAGAGAAATTGCTGTTTTTTCAAGGAGTCAAGTAGAGTCATCTGGCGATCGGGTTGCTGGAGAACCCGGACAATTTTTTCTACGGCATTGGCATTACTATTCTCAAATAGCAATTCATCATGGTGAGCGCCAACAATTTCTACCTGACCCCCTTTTTCTCGAACAAAGGGAATCATCCCGGCTTTCACCATTTCGGCAACGGAAATTCCAAAAGGTTCAGGCTTACAGTGGATGCCGTAACGACAGCGTGCAATCACCTGGAGATAATCTTTATACGGCAAGTCTTGATACACTGTAATCCAGTCAGAATTTTTATTTGCAAGCTGCATAATTTTCCGTTCATAGGACCGCTGATAAGTGCCGCCACCTCCTCCGGTGATATGCAATTTTACATCAAAGCCTTGAGCACGTACCGCCTGCAAAATTTCAATCACTCGATGAGTCTGCTTTGGAGCTACAATCCTACCGCTACAGAGAAACGCGCTCTCTTTTTCCTCCCAGGGAACCACCTCCACTTTTCCAATCACTGGAGGATAGATGACCCGAGACTCAATGCCATAGGCTGATTTAACTTGACCCGCAGTGTAGCAGGAATTTGCTAAGGACTGATTTTGTTTGAGCTGGGCCATCGAAAATCCTGAAAACTTCATCATTAAACGAGTCCAACCTTTATTTTTATGGGGTTGGGGATCGACTACATGAATCCAGTGGAGGTACTGAATTCCCACTCGTCCCATATCCAACCCATTATAGGTTGAAAATACTAAATCATATTCACTATTCATTGATTTGAAAGCGCGGACTGCCCACTGAGTAAGGGCCAATTTCACTGGCGGGCTGTTAGCCATTAACCACTCAACCTGATGGGGATTTAGAGATGGCGGTAGCATACTCTGAACCGTGAGATTTTTTTGTTGCGCTAAATGTGTATCATAAAGAATATCTAAACGGTGTAAATCCGGTAAGACTAGGGTAAATAGGGTCACGTTATAGTGAGGGACTAAAGCCTCTAAAATCCATAGACTGACCGATTCAGCGCCTCCCCCCAAAAAATAAGGCTGCCAGACTGCGACCTTTTTCAAATTCTGCTTGGACTGATTCATGATGTTGGTGATGGGTTGATAAAATGAAGAAAGCAACTTGATGTTTCAAACAATGCTCACCCTAGAATATTGCTCTGAATGTAGGCTGACAAAATTTCCAACCTGCCGAGGTCATAAAAATCATTTTAATCTTTCTAAAATAGTTTAGCTCAACTGGGGGTGAAATTCTCAATAAAATTTATAATTTGCGACTTGAGGTCAATGGGGTTTAGCTAAAAAGGGGGGAGGTAGGCTTAGAAAACAAAGCAATAGGCGGATTGGCCCCAAAAAGGCTACAGGATTTTTTCTAGTGGTCAACCCTATATAGTGACCCTAAATCCTGCATGGCAATTGACTTTGGCGGCCCCCAACCGACGGCGGCCCAGAACGGGAGAGGTGAGCCAATCGATGTGTCAAACTGATTTAAACTGGCTATAGTTGGCCTTTTTTCTTCCTGTTGTTTAACCGGATTTTGCCTCCGGTGGGCAGATGATTGAGAAATTTGTTTTGATAAAGCCGCCAAATAATCGGGAGGGGGAGCATCTGCTTGAACCGCTTGCAGCCAATTAAATAGACCCGACTGCAATCCAGTTCTACGCCGGTTGTGAATGCAAAAACATATCACTATCAAAATGAAAGAGGTAGTCACTTTTGGGTTTTTCGAGGGAAAAATTTGTGCCTAAAATCGGATAACCTTTATAGTTGTGGGTTGGGCGCAGGGGACTGCCAAAATGCTGACGATCAACCCTGTGGTGAGAGTTTTCAGAGTAGTCTATATCAACGACCCGATCAATGACACCGGCTTGGACTAACCGATCGCAGCAATCCCGCAGTTGTTCCATTGTGCCGACCCTAGGATGATTAACCTGCTCTCCGGATAAAGGGGTCCTATGCACCGCTCATAGGCGATCTCTAAACTTGAAGTTAGACCCTCTGACGATATGAAGAATCATCTGCATCATAAAGGGCAGATCCGTTCGGGCCGCTAGAATCGAAAGGGAACAACTTACAGACATCATCTATTTTATTTCCTCCCTGGATTCCAATTCAGATCAAGGTTCGTTCTATTTTATGCTAGGACTCGGTACAGTAGAGGGAAGAGACCCGGGGTTGTTTACAGAATCTTTACAAAGAATTTCTCAATGAAGTTAGGAAAGCCTGTTGCTTGTCCTATTTTATCTAATAGCTATCCCTGTGGCCTAGTTGCCTAGGGTAGGCAATTGGCGAGTCGAACTGGCTAATGGGTATCCAGTAAGCAGTTAGGGCTTTTATCCAGATCCGGAAGTCAGATGTTATTGATAATTAGCCTCGGGTTAAATCCACTTGATCCGATCACCTCTCAGGGACAGAATCTAGGGGGAGGTAGGCAAAGCATAGAGAACACTCTCCAACCCGATCGCCTCAAAGTCCCTTTGTGGTTATATGCCTCTCGATTGTAGCTGAAAAGTTGCATCACTGAAGTTGCCGCTTCTGAGGTTATAGTACAATCAAAGACAATACATATTCTGGGGCTAAACCGCCTCAGTTGAGTGGGGATCCACGATCGCGATCGTCAATCAGCGGGGAGGGCGATCGCAACCCGAGTCCAAGGTTGTCACTACGGAGGTGTTCGCGAGTTTTCTTGACCAACACCTCCGTAACCTGTACAGCCATCGCATTTTTTGAGGGCAGTAGCGTGTGTCCACTCATTCTACTTAAGATGCACAGTTCGTCCAATTTGTCTGGTTCTAGCTTTCAGCGATGATGCTCGTTAATCATGTCCGTTTAACGGTTAAAGCGGTAAGTGCGATTAATAAAATCTATGATTCGCCTGAATCTTCGTTCTGCCTCCAGCTAAAAGCCGAGGAACTGACAGTGCGATGGCTTCAGAATCCCAATAATTTGGTAATCTAATAGATCATCGTTTCAGTTTAGCTAATCCGTCGATTAAATCTATTTACGCGCCAGCTACCCAGACAGGAAATACTTAATGTCTCCCACTCAATTTCTCTTCAATTACGCTAAGAAACAGCCCTTTTGGATTGCCCTGACAATTTTTCTAGGGTGGTCAGGAGCTTTGTTCAATGGAGTCAGCATGACTCTGATCGTTCCGGTGATATTATCATTTTTAGGGCAGGAAGTCGAGTTTCAAAAAGGACCACCGATCGTCAACAGAACGGTTGCTCTCCTGGATCAAGTGGCTCCACAATATCGGATTGGGGTGATGATGGGAGTCATTTTATTCCTGATTCTGTTAAAAAATGTAGCCTTGGTCTCAAATCACCTCGCATCTGCTCATTTATCGCGATTGCTGGTCAAAGGTATTCGCTTGAATGCCATAGAATTATTGCTAGATATAGATATTGACTATTATTCAAAGACGAAATTGGGAGATATCCTCAATTATGTGAACCAAGAGGTGGGGCGATGTTCCAGCGCGATTAAGATTGGGATTCGGACTCTGACCAATGCGATGACGGTTTTAATCTTTGTGGGAATTCTGATTTTAATCTCTTGGAAACTCACCCTTGTTTCTACTTTTTTGTTAATGCTAGTCCCACTCGTTTCTCAGTTTATCATCCGCCGTTCCAAGGAGTATGGGAGGATTCTGTCAGAAAAATCCCGGGCCTATAGTGGGGCATTAATTGAAGTATTAAATGGAATTCGTCTGGTCAAATCTACGGGGCAAGAAAAACCTGAGTATGAAAAAATAAAAACATTAATTGAGGAACGAGAAAAAGCAGAGATGCAATCTCAGGTGAACTACGCAATTATTGGACCCATGAATGAATTGAGTGGTTTATTGGTGATTTTGGCGATTATTTTAGTGGGGCGAGTGATATTTTCCAATCAGCTAGAGTCCCTATCCACCGTCTTACTCACCTATTTGTTTGTCCTGTCCCGAGTGGTGCCAATGATTGGGCAATTAAATAATAACCGGAGTGAATTTGCGAATGTTATTCCCAGCACCATTATTGTGCACGAATTTTTGCGGAAAGATGATAAACCCTTGATGAAGGATGGGACCGAACCCTATAGAAAATTGGAAAACGGAATTCACTTTGATCGCCTATCTTTTTCCTATGGGGAACATAAAGATATGGTGCTCAAGGATGTGGATCTATGGTTACCGAAAGGGACAACTTTGGCCTTAGTCGGAGGTTCTGGGGCGGGCAAATCGACCTTAGCAGATTTGCTCCCGAGATTTTACGATACCACAGAGGGACGGATTACCATTGATGGGAAAGACTTGCGAGAGTTTGATATCCGATCGCTGCGAAAATCAATGGGAATCGTGAGTCAGGATACCTTTTTATTCAACGCTTCGGTGCGAAATAATATCGCCTATGGTCGTCCCAATGCCACAGAACAAGAGGTTATAGAAGCGGCCAAACTCGCCAATGCCTACGAATTCATTATGAACCTCCCGGAAGGATTTGATACCCCCCTGGGCGATCGCGGGATTCTGCTTTCTGGAGGACAACGACAACGGATTGCGATCGCCCGTGCCTTGCTTCATAATCCCGATATCTTAATCCTAGACGAAGCCACCAGTGCCCTGGATACCGTCTCCGAACATCTCGTCCAACAGGCGATCGAACGCCTCAGTCGCGATCGCACCACCCTAGTAATCGCTCACCGTTTGTCCACGGTCAAAAATGCCGACCAAATTGCCGTACTAGAGAAAGGCCAAGTCGTCGAAACCGGCACCCATGAAGAACTCTTAAGCAAAGGCGGATACTATGCCAAACTCTACTCCATGCAGTTCTCCCTAGACACCCAAGACTTGGTGAAAAAAGCGCGCACCGAAACCCTAATGAACACCTCCTACGAAATTCGGACTCGCCTCAATCCCATGATTGGATTTTTGCGATTAATCGTAGATGATGTCGTAGACTCTCCCCAAGAACTGAGAGAATTAACCCAGGAATCTTATGAATCAGCAATTCGCTTACTCAACACTTTAGAATATATGGAAAAACGGTCTAAACTTGAAGTTTAAAACCTTGTTCCCCCCGCATAGTGAACATTCTAAATCGAACAACCCTACCCCAAAAAGTCCGAGGTAGAGATGCCTCTAGCCGGTGCATCTCTACCCCTGTTACAAGACGTTCAACCCCGATCTGAGGGAAGTTTAGACAACGGCTGAAACGAAGAATTGGGAGATTGACGTAGCGCCTCAATAATCTTGACATTCGCTTTTGGAAACGGAAACTGGTCGATTTCATCCAATCGCACCCAGCGCACCTCATCGGATTCCAACGGTTGCGGTTCTCCAGAAACATGGCGACAATGATGAACCGTTAACGTCACCCGAAAATGGGTATAAGCGTGTTCTAAAGTAATTAATTTTGCACCCACTTCCACCGCGATCGCCAACTCTTCGCGAATTTCCCGGTGGATACAATCCGACACCGTTTCTCCCGGTTCAATTTTCCCCCCTGGAAATTCCCATAACCCCCCGAGGAGTCCTTCCTGACGTCGCCGATCAATCAAAATTTCCCCCCGATCATTCCAAATCACAGCTACACCGATCAGTTTGTGGGGGAGGGGACTAGAGGTTTCACGCATGGGTAAATCAGCCTGCATCTGTAAATGATAAGCTTGACAGTGAGCCATCCAAGGACAGCGACTGCACTCAGGAGCCTTGGGAGTGCATACCGTCGCCCCCAAATCCATCAAAGCCTGATTAAAATCCCGAGGATTTTCCGGATCCAGCAAAACTTCTGAACATTGCCATAACAGCTTCATCGCCTTTGCCGGTGGCACCTGCAACCCTATGAGTCTAGCGAAAATCCGCTTCACATTCCCATCCAGAATCGGCAGGGGTAAATTAAACGCTGCACTGAGGACCCCTCCTGCGGTGGTTCGACCAATTCCCGGTAACGCCAGCGCCGCTTCTAGGGTCATGGGAAAGCTACCCCCATAGTCATGAACGATCGCCTGAGCACCGGCGTGCAAATTGCGCGCACGAGCATAATATCCCAACCCTTGCCACAATTTGAGCACATCCTGCTGACTGGATTCGGCTAAACTGGCGATCGTCCCAAACCGCTCCAACCAGCGCTCATAATAGGGGATAACCGTTTTAACTTGGGTCTGCTGTAACATAACTTCCGAGATCCAAATGGGATAAGGGTCCCGGTGGTGACGCCAAGGTAAATCTCGTCCCTCTTGGGCATACCAACTCAGCAGAGATTCCCGCAGGTCTAAAATAGCAAAATTCGGCAAACTCTGGGATGAGCCTGCCGAGGTTCGAGTAATACTCTGGTTCTGATTTAATTTTTTCAACTCCACCCTACGACTCAATGCTCGATTTACTCATGAATTTTAGGATGAGATTCGGTAAAATGTAAGGAATTTTCAAAGGCCATGCGTTGCTCCGCATTGCGCAGGAAATAGCCACTAATCATCGCTGAGGCGAGAATCCGTCCGAGATGTTCGCGACTGGTGGTAATCGTCACGCCGAAGTGTTCCGGGGGCAGATTTCCTAATAAGCCGATGATGTTGCGTTCCATGACTTGAAACACATCGGAGGAGCTAGGTCGAGAGAGTTGGGAAACGGCTTCGGGACTCAAGGATTGTAAGTAGTCCCATAGTAAATTATTTTCTCCCTCTTCTGAGAGAAATTCTGGCGGGCGATTGGATTCAGGATTCATAATTGTACCTCTTAGGCTGGGATGGGCGTTTAGTTGTCTGTTAAAATTGTCCGCTGAGATTCTGCTGTTCCGATCCAGATAGAATTGATGGGTGGATTGATGATTACAGTTTTCAATGTTTCCCTAGTTTATCGTTTTTAGGGCGAAGGTGACCTCTATCTAAAGGGGTTAATCGGACTCCCTAAAAAGAAATAGCTATAGGATTTACGCAATTAATATCAAAACCTATAATGTAGAGGCGATTCGCTTGCTCGCCTCTACATTATAGGTCTAAAGATTAGGGTTGAAGATTCTGTAAGTCCTCAGAGCAAGTTCAGGAACCGATCGCCAGGTTTGAGAGTTGATGGGCCGATCGCCAAATTTTGATGGTTTGGTCATGACTGGCACTGACGAGAACTTTCCCACTCCGGGCGATCGCCACCCCATTAACCGCACTGCGATGACCCATGAGAGTGCCGCATAATTCCCCGGTTTGTAAGTTCCAAATTTTAACCGTTTTATCCCGAGAACTGCTGACAAAAGTTTCGCCATCGGGGGCGATCGCCACGGACCAAATCGTTCCCGAATGAGCCGAGAGGGTATAGTTCAGATGAAGCGTCTCTAAATCCCAGACACAAAGGGTCTGCTTGACATCCCCACTCACCCCAGTTTTGCCATCAGGACTAATGGCAAGGCAAGTCACCGAGGCGCGATGTCCCGTGAAAGTCGAGAGGCATTCTCCCGTCCTCATGGACCAAATTTTCAGGGTTTTGTCTCCACTGCCACTGACGAGGGTTTTACCATCGGGAGTAAAGGCAATACAAGTGACAGCATAGCAGTGACCCTGGAGGGTATGGATTAATTCTCCACTTTTGAGAGACCAGACTTTAATGGTTTTATCCGAACTGCCAGAGGCGACGAGTTGACCATCCGGGGAAAGGGCCACTGCCGCAACCCAGTTAGAATGACCCGTGAGGGTATGAATTAATTGTCCCTTGCGGAGGTTCCAGATTTTAATCTGCTGATCGGAACTGCCGGATACGAGGGTTTTCCCATCGGCAGCGACTGCCACGGACCACACCGCCTCCTGATGACCCATGAGAGTCCGTAATAATTGACCCGTGGCGACATTCCAGACTTTAATCGTGTTATCCCAACTGCCGGTGACGAGGATATGACCCCGAGGAGAAAGGGCCACAGACCAGACCCCATCTTGATGTCCGACTAAGGTGCGATCGAGGGTAAAATCAGGGCCAGTGGGGTTAATGTAAGAGGGTGCAGGGAAAGCAATTACCCGAGTGGGTGGCACAGGATGAACCCCGGGGTGACTGTTCTGAATTTGCTCTAAACGAGCCAGTTCCGATAAAATTTCTGTGGTATTGCTAGGACGCTGGGAGGGTAAGGGAGCCATCAGGCGATCGAGAAATGCGGCAAACTCTGATGAAACCCCAGGGGCACTGCTGCGCCAGCGAAATTCATCCGTATAGGGTTCATAAAAGGTCAGGGGATGCTGGCGGGTTAACAAATAGACAAAGGTTCGACCCAAGGCAAAAAAGTCCGATTGTTCTACTGTATGGCCTTTTTCCTGTTCCGGTGGCGCATATCCTCGGGAAATGATCACGGTTCCGGCAGGGGTGATATTTTGGGGGGAGAGTTCCAGATGGGTGAGCTCTCGAACCGTTCCAAAGTCAATTAAGGCCAAATTGCCATCGGGTTGGCGCATGATATTACTGGGTTTAATATCCCGATGGAAAAATTGGTGCTGATGGACTTCTTCGAGGAGAAGGACTAATTGTTTGAGCCATTTTAAAGCGAGGGATTGGGTGAGGGGAGTGGGTTGTTGTTTCAGCCATTCTTCGAGGTTAACTCCCTCGATTTTTTCCATGACGAGACAGTGGAGGGGAGTTTTGTAGTTCGGAGGGGCGATCGTAAAATAAGCCGAGGGTTCCATGTAGGGAATCCCTTGGAGATGGAGTTGACTGAGGACCCGCGCTTCTCGTTCAAATAGGGAAACGGCTTTTTTTTGGGCTTGGAGGGTGGTAAATTGGGTAAGGTTGAGGACTTTGAGGACTTTAGGAATGCCCTGGTCATCCACTTGGTAAATGACGCTAAAACCCCCAGAACTGAGGGCTTTCACTGGGCGATAGCGACGGTTCAGCAGCAATTGCATCCCACAACTGAGACAGAAGAGTTGGTGATCCGGATTGTGGGGGGAAGGACAGGCGGGATTGATGCAATAGCTCATAAACGCTTGGGGGCTGGATTGAGCGGGTCAGGTCGATACTTTACTTAAGGCGATCGCAAATTCAGAAAACCACTATCTGTAGTATAGGTGGGATTCCCGGCAGTTGTCTTGCGGTATAAGTCTGCCTGCATCATTGCTGACAATTTAGGGAACTCCAAAAAATAAAATCTCCAAAACGTTCGTTCGTAGTGACGGATCAACGGAGTCAATGTAGG
>NZ_JAMXOT010000220.1 GCF_024220515.1 Oscillatoria sp. HE19RPO | reverse complement strand
GAAAAAAACCCTATTTTCTCCAAAAACCGATGTAGGAGCGATTCAAAAATCGCCAGAAAAAAACCAACCAATCCTCCCCAAAACACGATGTAGGGGCGATTCGAGAATCGCCAGAAAAAAACCCCATTTTCTCCAAAACAGACAGAGAATTAGGGGAATTTTATAGACGGGCGATTCTCGAATCGCCCCTACACAGAATTAGGAAATGGGCTTTCCGACTCCCCCTTCCCTCTGAGGGAAGGGGGTTGGGGGGTTAGGTCTCCCTTTAAGCAACAGAGTCCTTTAGGGTACGAATCACCCCTTAACGGGAGATGAAATGAACCCAACAATCCCCATCAGCTTTACAGGTATTGTAAATCAGGTCGTAGGAATAACTTAACCCCGCACCCCGTGCAGAAGTATTGTATCCATGAGACCAATATTCACCATAAGGGTCATGGACAATAAAGCCATGAGAATTGTAGCCAATTAAGCAAACAATATGACCGAAACTGGTAAAATAACCGTGGATAACAACTGGGTTACCTTGAATCAGCCATTCCTTGATTTCATTAAAGGTGGCTTTTTCAGTAAAACGGTCTTTTGCCCCATAAGCTTCGGCCACTTGAGCCAAATGATAGGGGTCATGACGACTTAAACCCCGGGCTTCTAACCACTCTTGGAGTTCATCTTCTAACTGTTTGTGAGGCTGTTTGCCTTTAATTCCCAGGTAAGCCAAACACATGGCAATGCTGGTGGTGTTGCAACTGCCGTAAGGATTTTTGGCATTATCCAGTTGGGATTTGTAGGGAACCGCCAGTTTAATGCGATCGGGAAAAGCTACTGACCCTTTGTGCAGAATCACCCCATGTTTATAATAAACATACCAGGTGTTACGACCTTGAAAACTTTCCTCGGCAAAAGCAACCTTAACGTGATCGCTTTCTGGGGCGTAAGACTGGACTTTTAACACCGTTCCCGCTGGAATTGCTTGTTTTTCCGAGTCGCTCAACTCAGATGAGGGAATGGGTTTCTGTTTGAGAATTGTATCGGAAAGAATTTTTAATTCAGTGGACTGGTTTCCGGAGGCGGTAGATGGAGTCGAATAGGATTGTGCTACGGTCATAATTTCTAACCAAAAAACAAGTAAAATGCCGATACCAGTTGTCTGAGTCGGGGCTGGCAGTTAGCCAGAGGGTTGCCTATCTTTGCCCTGGTGTTTAGGCTGCCCAACTTTCAAAACCGTTTGTAACCCTCACTACATAGGCCGCATCGCAAACGGTCAAAACCCAGTATAGTGAGGAAGAAGTCCGGGTTGGGACAACTCATCCTTGTGCCAACTTAGACTGAAATTGCTGATGAGTGGATGAGTTATACCCATGTCTCAAATCGTTTGGATTGCAAGACACGCGAACCGTTTAGACTTCGTAAACCCTGAATGGTTTAATACAGCAGAACGTCGGTACGATCCGCCCTTGTCGGCAGATGGTTTTGTGCAAGCGCAAGAACTGGCCGAACGTCTCAAGGGAGAACGTATAAGTCATGTATTCGCCTCTCCTTTTCTGCGAACCGTACAAACTGCAAATCAGGTGGCAGAAATTTTAGACTTACCCCTAAAACTGGAGTGGGGACTCTGTGAATGGTTAAATCCAGAGTGGATGACGGAAATGCCCGAAACCCTCCCCCCGGAGGTGTTAGCCGAAGAATTTCCCCGAATTGATTTAAGTTATCACTCTCGGGTGATGCCGAAGTATCCAGAATCTGATGAGGATTGTGTGCAACGCGCGGGAGAAACGGCGCGACAGCTTGCGGATGAGTTTTCCGAGGAGATTCTGTTGGTGGGGCATGGGGCCTCGGTGATTGGGGCGACAATGGGTCTAGCGGTAGATGCGGTGGAAATGGAGTTGAGTGCAGGATTATGCTGTTTGTACAAGCTGGTCCGCCAAGGGAAGAAATGGGAAATGGAACTGAAGGGCGATCGCTCTCATTTGCGAGAAATTGAGGCGGAAATCCGATTTTTTTAGGAAGATTAAAAAGAAACCGGATTTAATCCAACAGTCCATACGCTCAGAATCAACAAAATGACCTTACTATTAGCCGGAGATATCGGTGGCACCAAATCCCTTTTGCGCTTGGTGGAGATGCCGACTGCAACAGATACGACTTCAGGGGCATTCCAGATTGACACTCTCTATGAGGGGATTTACTCCAGTCAGGAGTATCCCGACTTAGTACCCATTGTGGGACAGTTTCTCAAGGAAGCGAGTCAGAAATTAGGAGAGGTCCCCTCCCCCAAGGGGGCCTGTTTTGCGATCGCCGGTCCCGTGGTTGGACATAAATCTGTCCTGACTAATCTGAGTTGGACCCTGACAACGGACCGATTAGAAAAAGAACTCAACATTCCCCATGTCAAGTTAATTAATGACTTTGTAGCGGTGGGTTATGGCGTGTTGGGGATGAATCAAGCGGACCTCCATACTTTGCAACCCGGGGAACCGCAAACTGCGGCCCCGATCGCCGTGATTGGCGCAGGAACGGGACTGGGACAAGGGTTTTTAATCCGGCATTTGGATGAATATTTTGTCTATCCCTCCGAAGGGGGTCATGCAGATTTTGCACCTCGTACCGAGATTGAGTTTGAACTGTTGCAAGACTTACAGCAACGGGAGAAGATCGATCGCGTTTCTGTGGAACGAGTAGTATCGGGGATGGGGATTGCGTCAATTTATCAATTTTTGCGCGATCGGGCGATCGCGGCGGGAAAAGATATTTCCCCCGCAGACAAAGACCCCTCAGAGATTTCCCAAGGGGCCCTAAAAAAATCTGACCCGATTTGCGAACAAACCTTACAAATTTTTGTGGAAGCTTATGGGGCGGAAGCGGGAAATCTGGCGTTAAAATTACTACCCTATGGGGGATTGTATCTGGCGGGGGGAATTGCGGCTAAAATTCTGCCCTTAATTACAGAAGGCGATCGGTTTATCAATAGCTTTAACCATAAAGGTCGAGTCAGTCCCTTGGCAGAAAAAGTCCCAGTTCATATCGTTCTCAATCCCCAAGTGGGATTAATTGGTGCCGCCATCTGTGCTGCCCGATTATAGTCACGACAACCCGGGGGTTTCTCCCCCCCAATACCACCCCCTAAAACCTCCGGTTCCCTCCCCGATGTCTTGGGGAGGGTTAGGGTGGGGTTCCCTCCCCTTTCCCTGTCCAGGTAATAAATTTAATCACCAAAAACAGTGATGGAATGTAGAGGCGCTTCGAGAAGCACCTGTCCAAATGATAAGTTTAAGGGAACTCCAAAAAATAAAATCTCCAAAACGTTCGTTCGTAGTGACGGATCAATGGAGTATCCCCGTCAGTGTAGGGGCGCAAGCATTGCGCCCCTACAAGAAACCATGATTTTTCGTCATTAAATTTACCACCTTGACAGGGCTAGTTTTTAGATACTTAGGGAACTCCAAAAAATAAAATCTCCAAAACGTTTGTTCGTAGTGAATGCTCAACGGAATAGCACCGTCAATGTAGGGGCGTATTGCATACGCCCCAGGGCGCAAGCATTTACTCCGACAGATACCTTTCTTTCATGAACGGTTGGATGATTTATATTTTGCAATCCCCTTATCACAACCGGATTTCGGATCAGAAGGTGTTGAAGACTCGGGAAGCGATGATGGCAATCAAAACAAATAGACCTAATGCCCGACGAAAATAGTTTACGCCGTCAAAAATCTCCAACCACGCCCACGTAAACCAAGAACCAAAGGCGATCGCATCTAACCCCGTATGCAGCGTCCCCCGGGGAACCACTAATGTGAGTAGCGTGGTTGTAGTTGCCACCAGGACCGGCAGATTGGGGGGTTGAACAATGACAATATTGCCCTCATCGTCTCGAAACGTTTGATTAAATAAGCTATTTTCCATGAATCTATCCCTTAAAATTGACTCATTTCAGTTTAGTTTGTATTAAGCTTTTCCAGTCTCTTCCTAAAGAAAGGGAATTTTATAGCAATTCCCAGACTCATTCTGTACCATTCAAAGCCCCTCTCCCGTTCTGGGAGAGGGGTTTGGGGTGAGGGCGGTATTTGATAGAGAAAAGCAGCGCTATCACTTGGCACTTGCACCCTTTCTCTGCCTCACAACTGTTGTAAAAACTGCTTTTGATATTCTTGTTCCGTGACAATATCCAGCATACTCTCCACTCGGTCTAAAAAGACTTTTCCCTCTAAATGGTCATATTCATGCTGGAAAATCCGGGCTACAAACCCGGTAAATTCTTGATGGTGTAATTTCCCCTGCTGGTCCATATATTTGACCTCGATCGCCTGATGTCTCGGCACTAATCCGCGAATTCCTGGCACGCTCAAACAGCCTTCCCAATCTTTGACTTTTTCCTCAGAATAGGCGATAATCTGCGGGTCAATAATGGCGATCGCCTCCATTGTCGGAGCCTGGGGATAGCGCAAGGTGGGACGGGACGCTAAGATAAAAACCCGATAGGATTCGCCAATCTGGGGAGCCGCAATCCCGACTCCATTGGACGGTTTCAAGGTTGCCATCAACTCCTCAATCAGAGATTGGATGGAGTCGAGGTGAACGTTAGTCACAGGTTGGGCTTTTTCCCGTAAGACAGGATTGCCTAATTGCACAATATCTCGAAGGTTATTCATCGCTTTTCTCTTATATAGGGAATCTTGCTACAGTCTGACTCTCGTCGTGAATCCGTTGGAGCATCTTGCTCCCTATTGCGCTATACACAGTCCCTGTGGGGGATTTATCTCTTGTTTGTCGGGCGCTTCGCGAAGCGCCCCTACAGGGGAGGGCGGGGTTTTTAGCCCGTTGTTGCTTAAAAACTGGGATTAACCGGCATTTCCCCCGGTTCTACGGTGATATTTAAAGTTTGTCCATCGCGGTTAATTTGTAGTTCCAAGGCATTTCCGACTTGCGACCCTTGAACAATTTGCTGGACCCGATCGGACTGGGATATTTCCTGATTTTCCATGCGCTGAATCACATCCCCTGCGCGTAATCCGGCACGTTCTGCCGGAGAATCGGCAGAGACTCGCACAATTAATACCCCACTATCCACAGATAATTGCATCGGACTATTGGGGTCGGTATTCAACTCTTGCTGTAATTCTGGGGTAATTGTCACCATTTCAATCCCTAGGAAGGGATGTTGGACTTTGCCGGTGGTAATTAATTGCTGGGCGATCGCTTGTGCGGTTTGAATCGGAATTGCAAATCCCAACCCTTGGGCCCCACTAATAATTGCCGTATTCATGCCAATCACTTCCCCTCGGGAATTGAGCAACGGACCCCCTGAATTACCGGGATTAATTGCCGCATCGGTTTGGATAAACCCCACTCGCTTATCGGGAACCCCTACATCCCGACTCGATCGCCCGGTGGCGCTGACAATCCCTGCCGTCACACTATTATCTAACCCTAGGGGATTGCCAATGGCGATCGCCCATTCCCCTGGTTGCAATTGTTCTGAATTCCCCAGGGTCGCCTTGGGCAGTTCCGTCGCCTCAATCTTCACCACCGCCACATCAGAAATCGGGTCCTCTCCCAATACCGTTCCTTCAAAACTTCGCCCATCCTTGAGCACCACACTCACGGTATCGGCACCATTAATCACATGAGCATTGGTTAAAATCTGACCATCATCACTAATAATAAATCCCGAACCCGTACCCCGTTCCACCCGTTCTTGTGGCTCCATCGGTGCTTGTCCAAAAAACCGCCGAAAGAACGGGTCCCGAAAAGCATCCGGGATATCCTGGGTAACCGTTCGTGCCGCATCAATTCGCACCACTGCCGGACCCACTTTTTCTACCGCCTCGACAATAAAATTAGAATTTACCGGCAAGGATAAGACGCCGCGACGCAGAGGATCATCATCGGGAGTCGTCACTGAGGGACTTCTGGGATCCAATGAATCTAAAGATAAAGGTCCATTGGTGCGCAACCAGCGATCGCCCATAAAGGCGGCACCAGCACCTACCACCACCAACAACAGGTAAAGTAGCACCTGTGTCCCGGAAAAATGACCTCGTTGATGATCCCGCTCTGAATTTTTCATTGCTGCCTGCCTATGCTCCTTGCCAAAACTCGTTAAACAATCTTCGTTTCTAAAAAAAGACTTAAAATTTAGTCTTTAACCCCTTTGATTATAGACAATTCCTGAATCCAAACCGCGATCGCCTCCGGAACCCAACCCCCTTGGACAACCGATTGTTAGCGTAGATACAAGTATCATCTGGCGATCGCCTGCTCAGGGCAGAATTTTTTGCTACAGTCATAAAGCATCAGAGATTAGTGCTTGCGAGGTCAGTTGTGGAGATTCCTCTCGAAAGTCTTTGGGATCGGGTCCTGGAACGGTTACAAGTGCAGTTGAGCCGTCCCACCTTTGAAACCTGGATCAAAACCGCCACTGCCGTGCAGCTAGAAAACAACTGCTTGGTGATTGATACCCCCAATCCCTTTGCCCGCAACTGGCTACAGAAGTATTACATTAAAACTATTGCTGATGTCGTCACCGATATCCTGGGACATCCCGTAGATATTTACATCACCACCAGCGGCAGCGAAGCCACCCAGGGGAGCGATCGCGGCGACTATATGTGGCCCTCTCCCGTTGTCTCCCAGATTCCCGAACCCAGCCACACCCATCCGCATCGTCCTCCAGAACTCAATTCCAAATATGTCTTTTCCCGATTTGTGGTGGGTGCAAACAACCGGATGGCTCATGCTGCCTCCCTCGCCGTTGCCGAATCTCCAGGACGGGAGTTTAATCCGTTGTTTCTCTGTGGCGGGGTCGGATTGGGCAAAACTCACCTGATGCAGGCGATCGGTCATTATCGCTTAGAAATCTCTCCCGATTGTAAGATATTTTATGTCTCGACGGAACAATTCACCAACGATTTAATTGCTGCGATTCGTAAGGATAGTATGCAAAGTTTCCGGGAACATTATCGAGCGGCAGATGTGTTATTAGTCGATGACATTCAATTTATTGAAGGCAAAGAATACACCCAGGAAGAATTTTTTTATACCTTTAATACCCTCCATGAAGCCGGGAAGCAAGTGGTCTTAGCCTCAGACCGACCGCCTAATCAAATCCCACGGTTGCAAGAGCGCTTATGTTCGCGGTTTTCAATGGGATTAATTGCGGATGTTCAAACCCCGGACTTGGAAACCCGCATGGCAATTTTGCAAAAAAAAGCCGAATATGAAAAAATGCGCTTGCCTCGGGATGTGATTGAATATATTGCCTCTCATTTCACCTCGAATATTCGAGAATTAGAGGGGGCATTAATTCGGGTGGTGGCTTATTTGTCCATTTCTGGGTTACCGATGACGGTGGAAAATATTGCCCCAATTTTAAATCCCCAAACCGAGCCAGTCAAGGCCACAGTAGAATCGGTGATGATGGCAGTAGTAGAGATATTGGGAATTTCTATAGAGGATTTGAAGGGGAATTCGCGACGACGAGAAATCAGCCAAGCGCGTCAAATTGCCATGTATCTGATTCGTCAGCATACAGATTTGAGTTTACCGAAGATTGGGGAAGAGTTTGGGGGAAAAGACCATACGACGGTGATGTACAGTTGCGAAAAAATTGCGGCGCTCAAGGATAATGATGTGGAAATGCGGAATTTGCTCAGGCAGTTGAGCGATCGCATTCACTTTTCGAGTAAATCCCCGGAGTAAAGAGTCGGACGGGTTCTCTGCCTATTCTATTCCTTCCTCCAAGGCAGTCGCCTGGGGAAAATTCCTTTAAATTGTGGAAAACACTGGGGAAAACTCAGGCTTTTGGGGCAAAATTACAGATTAAGTAAAAATACTTTGTGGAAAAATCCGTAAAGTTTTCCACAAGTTTTCCACAGGGGTAGAGTCGTACAGGACTGACAAAATCTGTAACATTGAAGCCAAAATGTAGAGGCGATTCGCGAATCGCCTCTACATTTTGGGTTTTCTCTCCAACAATGCGTAAGTCCTCTAGTAGAAAACAGGCGATCGCATCTTCACCCCTAGATAGAAGAAAGAACCAGTGGTAGGATGGGCGATCGGGCTAAAATTGCGCCGATCGCTGTACTGACTCCAAACAAGGCACCTCTGAAGACTCATGAAATTTATTTGCGCTCAAAACCAACTCGCCACCAACCTCTCCCTGATCAGTCGTGCAGTCCCCTCTCGTCCGACTCATCCGGTACTCGCCAACGTGCTCCTCAGTGCCGATGAGGAACAGCAGCAAGTCAGCTTAACCGCCTTTGATTTATCCCTGGGGATCAAAACCAGCTTTGCCGCCAAAGTCGAAACCAGCGGCACCCTCACCCTCCCCGCCAAACTCTTTAACGACATCATCTCTCGTCTCCCCGATGGAGAAGTCACCCTCGACGATGAAAGACCCTACACCGGCGAAGATAGCGCTGCTGAAGCAGGAATTTTAGCCACCATCACCTCCACCTCCGGACGTTACGAAGTCCGGGGAATGAGTGCCGATGAATTTCCCGCACTGCCGACAATTTCCGAGGGACAAACCATGCAACTGCCTGCCGAGGCCCTAATGCAAGGATTGCACGGCACCCTATTCGCCACCTCTGCCGATGAAACCAAACAAGTGTTAACCGGCGTTCATTTAATCGTCCATGCTGATAGCTTAGAATTTGCCGCCACCGATGGACACCGCTTGGCGATCGTGGAAACCATCAACGAAACAGAAGAAAGCGACGACGAAGCAGAAGACAGCGACGATGCCGACGAACTAGAAGTCACCGTCCCAGCGCGGGCCCTACGGGAACTCGATCGCATCGTGGGAATGCATGAAGGACATGAACCCATTTCCCTCAACTTCGACCCCGGACAAATCGTCTTAGAACTGGGAGGATTTCGCCTCACCAGTCGCACCCTAGAAGGTCAATATCCCGCCTATAGTCAATTAGTTCCCCGGTCCTTTGAGCGCCAAGTCACCGTAGAACGTCGCCAACTTCTGAGCGCCTTAGAACGCATTGGAGTTTTAGCCGATCGCAAAAATAACATCGTCAAATTCTCCATCGACCAAGAAAAACAAATCCTTTCTCTCTCCGTCGAAGCTGCCGACGTCGGCAGTGGCCGAGAATCCATGTCCGCTCAAATTACCGGAGAGAGTTTAGACATTGCATTTAACGTCAAATATGCAATGGAATCCTTGAAAAACATCAGCGCCACCGAGATTATCATCAAGCTCAATTCAGCTACATCTCCCGTAGTCTTATCTCCCCTAACCGGCGTAAAAATGACCCATTTAATCATGCCTGTTCAGATGCGCGGTTAATTTTTATGGCGCGATTAAGTTGACTGGTTTTCTGAGGTGAATTGAGAGGATTAAGATAAGAAACGACTAAAGTCGTTACTACAAACGGGGAGAATACTTCTTTTGTTCGTAGTAACGACTTCAGTCGTTTCCGGGCATTAGAGTAAGAAGATAACGACTAAAGTCGTTACTACAAACGGGGAAAAATCCCTTCTTTTGTTCGTAGTAACGACTTCAGTCGTTTCCGGGCATTAGAG
>NZ_JAMXOT010000482.1 GCF_024220515.1 Oscillatoria sp. HE19RPO | reverse complement strand
AGGTCCACCGGAATTTATAGCAGAAATCGCCGCCTCAACTGCTACCTACGATTTACATGATAAAAAACAAGTCTACCGTCGTAACGGAGTGCAAGAGTATCTGGTGTGGCGCGTGTCTCAAACTCAACTGGATTGGTTCCGACTCACGGAAGGCGAATATCTCCCCATTGAACCGGACGAAAATGGAGTGTTGCGGAGTCTAGTTTTTCCGGGATTATGGTTAGACTATTCCAAATTATTATCGGGAGATTTTTCGGGCGTCCTGGCAGTTTTACAAGCTGGATTGAATTCACCGGAACACGCAGAGTTTGTCAAGCAATTATCGAAAAAACCGCTCTAGTTTGGGGATTTTACCCTCACAGTTCTACCTCATCATAGATGTCTGAAAGAGATAGCTGTAATCCCAGAGATTGAAATTCAACGATATCGTTTTGTAAAAAAGTTGCTAAACTCCAATTGCCGGGGCGATCGCCTCGCCGATAGACCTCCACCTTCTTTTCCGTTTGGGATACCAACACATACTCTTGAAGGCTATCCAATTCCCGATAATTGATAAGTTTTTCGTGACGATCTATCCGTTCGGTACTCGGAGAAAGCACCTCAAAAATTAGACAAGGGGACTCCAGAAAATACTTTTGCCGGTCTTGAGAATCACAGCTAATTGAAACATCAGGATAATAGAATAAATCTAGTGGGTTGATTCTGACTTTCATGTTGCCCGAAAAAACTTGACAACCACTCCCGCGTAACTGATTTTTTAGGCCAGTGATAATATTGACCGAAATCAAATCATGTTCGCGGCTACCGCCGGACATGGCATAAACTTGACCCTGAATGTACTCGTGACGAATGTCGCTGAGTTCTTCATAGTCCAGATATTCTTCGACCGTCAGCACAGATTTTAAGGCTTGATTAGACATGATTTTGCCTTGATTTGAGGATTGGATGGGGTGATGGTGGGTTAAGGAGGCGATCGCCTTTCTCTCTAGGATAAATCATCCTCAAGAGCGTCAATACATCACCAGTAAGGGAGAAGAAACCGGGTTTCTGTCCTAGATTGGGGGAATTAGCAGAGGGTGGGGAAAGAAACCCGGTTTCTGGCTGCACCCACGGGTCTCCAAGCCAAGGGGGAGAAGAAACCGGGTTTCTGTCCTAGATTGGGGGAATT
>NZ_JAMXOT010000219.1 GCF_024220515.1 Oscillatoria sp. HE19RPO | reverse complement strand
CGCAATGCTTGCGCCCCAGGGGCGCAAGCATTGCGCCCCTACACATACCTTCCTTTCATCAGTTGAACGGTTGGATGATTTATATTTTGCAATCCCCTTATCCTTCAGGAAGGCGATTCCTTCGGAAGGCTTCGCCAACGCCTTCTAGTTCCCGTAAACGAGCCTCCAATTCCCGCAGACGTGCTTCTGCTGACTCCGCTCGTTGACGTTGTTGTTCCGCCTCCTGTCGTTGTTGTTCCGCGATTTTGGATAACTCCGTTGGAGTCAGAAATTTCTCGCCATCGGGACGGTAGATAGTGAACTGTTCCTCCTGCAATTCAAACCGAATCCCTAACCGTGGACTCGTAAAGTTTTCCGGCTGCTCAATCACCTCCATAGAACCCGCCTGACTGCGGATCCACCCATGAAAATCCAGGCGATCGGGGTCGAAAACATAATATTCTTCCACCCCATACTGCTCATAAAACTTTTGTTTCTTCGCCATCTCCTTGAGACGATTTCCAGGGGAGAGAATTTCAAACACCACTTGGGGAGGGATGTTCCCTTCTTCCCATTGCTTATAAGACCCGCGATCGCCTTTAGGTCGTCCGATCGCCACCATCACATCAGGCGCTTGACGCAATTTATTATTTCCTTCCTCCGGATACCAAAGCAAATCCCCCGCCACAAAGACATTCGGATCCTCATCAAACAGAATCTCTAAATTCTCTTTAATCACCACAATCCAACGAAACTGGCGGGTATTATCAGACATCGGATTTCCATCACAATCGGGGTAGATGACCTTTGTAGGTTGAGGGGTAGTTACCATAAATTAGACCTCTCAATTATTAAACGGGAAGCAACACCATAGAGTCTGAATCAGACCCTCTCTGACTAGACTTTTGAACTATCCAAATCGGTGCCTAGGGTTGTCTGATATTTTAGCTGATTTTTTCGCCAATGGTCAGAAAGCGGATTTTGGGGGGGCTGAATTTTCCTCTAACCCGGTTTGCATGGCTGATTTATCCCGTCAGGGAGGGGAACGGCAAAATTGACCAACCGCTTCAGAATTTCAACGGCGATCGGGTAGCCTAACCCTTAAGGCTGTTGGTTTTCATCTGGGCTATTTGCTAATCAATCGGTCATACTCTGCATGAGTTCCAATCCAAAACCAAGAAATGCCGTTCTCTACTTCAACACCCAAAGCACGGTAATTTAACCCAGCTCTAACAGACCAATACTTTTGGCCCAGTTTTTTGAAATGTAGGGATGGATGAGACGGATCAAGCTTGAGCAATTTGTAAGATTCATCCGCAGTTTTCTGCACAGATTCCGGTAAAGCGTTGTAACATTGCCAAAATCGTCGAGTGGTATAGTGCATCAGATTTCTCGGCAATGTCCAGATTCAAAGTCTGCGATCGCCTCTTGTGCGAAGGCTTCTAAATGACCCTCAGCAATATCCTGTTCTATCTGTTCATCCCACCGTTGATCATCCAAATCAAAAAACCATTGTTTGAGTTTTTCAAACTCATGGGATGGCAGGGAGAGAATTGCCTTTTCAATCTCTTTTAGGTTGGACACAATTTTACCTCTGTCGTTGTTGTAAAAATTATAGCTTGGCTGGCAAGGCATCATGGTAAACGAGATGCTCCAAAATCGATAGTTAGAGAAACCCATATTCTCAAATCTCCTCTAACCAGGTTTGAATCGCAGATATCAGATGAGGTTGATTGGGGGGAAAGACTTTTAAGGGTGCTTCCAGAGGTTCATCGGTTAACCAGGCTATAGCAACAATATTGGTGAGTTTGCGACAAAAGACTATGAGTTCAGTGCTGGGATGGCAATGGGTAATCAGGATAGGGAGTTTAGGGAGATTTTGGCGAAGTTTGAGGGTTTTCAACTGTTCCCGCAGTTTACTGGCTGTGGTGACTTCTTTGGGATAGTCTTCATCCGGAAAGGCTTTCTCCCAGATGAGTTGGCAAAGGGTTTGGGCGATTTCGCTGGGTTCCGTTTCGTCAGTGAGGATGGTGGCGTCGAGGCAAAAAATCGGGAGATTTTGCAGTTGGAGACAAATATCTATCGGTTGAGTTTCTAAGCTATCAACAGTTGAATTATGACCCACTTGTGTTTGTTCGATGACTTCGGGATAGGGAGTGGTGAGGGGATTGTCCCATGCTTCATAAAATTGGGGATAGGGGAGATTTTCGGCACAGTTCCAGATGACTTTGTAGCATTCATGGAATCGTTTAAAGTTGTTTTGGTAAACTTCATTGCTGAGGCAGTCTTTTAAGGCTGAGACCACCCAGGCGTAGTGTTCGGGTGTAGTTAGAATTTTTGGTAGACTCTCAGCCGCCCGCTTACGGGTCCCTTCATGCTCAGTCGTGCGCATAACTTTGAGCAAACCAGCGATCGCCTGGGCATTTCCGACACCGATTTCCCCTAGACTCCTAGCTGCCTGCCTACGGGTAGATTCATTCTCAGTTGTGCGGATAAGTTCGAGCAAACCAGCGATCGCCTCGGGATTTCTTGGGTCGATTGGCTCTACTAAACTCTCTGTCGCCAGTAGAGTGGTGCGGATAACTTCATGCGACCCAACGATCACCTTGGGATTTCTGACACCGATTTGCTCTAAACTCCTAGCCGCTTGCCTACGGGTAGATTCATTCTCCCTCTCGTGGATAAGTTCGAGCAACGCAGCGCGCGCCTCGGGATTTGCGACACCGATTTTTCCTAGAATCTTAGCCGCCAGCATACGGGTAAATTCATCCTTACTCCTGCGGATAAGTTGGACCACCCCAGTGATCGCCTCGGGATTTGCGACACCAATTTTCCCTAAACTCTCTATTAGCTGCCAACGTGTAAATTCATCCTCACCAGTGGGTATAAGTTCGAGCAACGCAGCGATCGCATCGGAATTTGCGACACCGATTTCTCCTAAACTCTGTGCCGCCCGCCTACAGGTAGATTCATCCTTAGTCCTGTAGATCAGTTCGACCAACCCAGCGATCGCGTCGGGATTTGCGACACCGATTTCCCCTAAACTCTTTGCCGCCCACCTACGAGTATCTTCATTCTCAGTCGTGCAGATAACAGCGAGTAATCGAGCGATTGCCTCGGGATTTGCAACACCGATTTTCCCTAAACTCTCTACTAGCTGCCAATGGGTATATTCATCTGGGCAATTCTTACTGATTTCACTCAGTTCTCGAATCGCCAGCCGTCGAATCGTTTCAGGTATTACCTTTCTCGCACCTTTTTCAATCGGGTCGAGAAAAGTTCTCCATTTTTGCTTCGGAATATCGAACTCACCAAACCCCAATTTTACTACCTGCCGAACAATCTCAGCCGCCCTAGAACAAGCCTTAAACTCATTAATTCCGGCTGCTGCCAGAAAATAGGCTTGATAAGCATAAAAATCTGGGACTCCATCTTGAAACTTAACTAACTTTTGAAGAAATTCCTCTTTATCCTTAACATATTCACGCCCCAACCACAACAAAATCACCTGCTTCCACTGTGGTTCAAAAATCCGATACTTCCCCTCCACCGGACGATTCACATGAGTCTTCGGCAGAAAATCATTCCAATTCTCCACTGCTAACGCCGCAAAATACTCCTGAAACGTGGCATGATAAAACACCCAAATCGCCTCTGGAGATCGTTCCAAACGATTCAACCACCCCAACTTCTCCACTGCTTTAAAAATTTGGCGACTTCCCAAAACCTTCAACACCCAACTTTCCGGCAACCGTAACCGCGAAACCTCATCTTTCTGTTCCATCGCCGCCCACGCCAACTGCGCCAAGGCTTTATCAATTGCCTCCCGTTGGTCTAAAATCTCCTCATCTGCCTTCCAACGATACACCCACTTCACAAACTGCTCGTATAACCCCGCCTGCGTTTCCGGTAAAAAACCGCCGCCAGTTCGCCAAATTTGACACAACATCCACAACCGTAGCGGATTGTGAATCAACTCCTTGATACGGGAATTGTTCGACTGTGCTAACTTTGCCTCCAAACTCTCCCCCGTCGCTACATCCCCCATCGCTGCAAACCAACGGCGAATATAGTTCGTCACCTGTTCGGGGTTAAATTCCAAGTTGCGAAACACATCAAACCCTGAAAAAGCATTCTTATCCGCATCCCAGACATTCACCCGACAAGTCACCACGACCCGCGCCCCTGGCACCCATCCCCCCAATAGTGCGGAAACATGGCGCGTTTCTACCCTCGATGTCATTTCATCTAACCCATCCAACAATAAGGGAAATCCAAAAAATAAAATCTTCTATCGGAGATCCCCCCCCGCCCCCCTTAAGAAGGGGGGAGCCAGAGGAATAAATGTTTAATTGCAGGGGGGGCTTTTCCAGTTCTGCAAAACTTCTAATGCTTTTTTTATGGAACTCCCTTAAGGCGATCGCAAATTCAGGAAACCACTATCTGTAGTATAGGTGGGATTCCTGGCAGTTGTCTTGCAGTATCAGTCGGGCTGCATCATGGCTGAGAATGATAGAATTGGGCGATCGCTGTTCCAAGGGTATTCCAACAAATAAATCATCCTTGCTTTGATACGATCGCACCTAACAAGGCTCTTTTAGCCCGCGCAGGCACCGCTTTGTCCGTGTAGCCCCAGGCTTTCCTAGCGGAACGCTTCGCGAACAGCCTGCGGGTTTTTTGAAGGTTTTATTTTTTGGAGTTCCCTAACCAAATCCGTTCTTTATGTTGGATCAGTTCGTCAATCGTGAGGCTTTTAGTTTGGGTGAGCCAGATTTCTTTGATATATTGGGTAATTGTCGCTTGGGTTAAATCTGCCAAAGACACCCAAATCGGCAACCCCAAATCTTGCTCTAAAATCCAATCAGCAATTTTCTGTAACCGGGTGGTTTTCCCAGAACCCGGTTCGCCAATAATGGCAATATCAGCCAGGGCCAATAAGGCTTTTACGAAGTCCAGACGGTCTTTCAAGTCGTCGGCGCTTTCTCCATAGTTGCGGCTTTTTTCAAAGGGCTGACCCGATTTGACCCCCATGACGACCCTCGATAGAGAATTTGTGCTGGTTTGGGGAAACTTGCCCAAACGGGAGGATTGCCCAAACCAGAAAAACCTATTCTAGCAAGGGTTTCAAGATTTTACCAGTGGGTTTGATTGGGCAGTAGCCCAAAAAAATACTGACCTCAGAGACATAAATGAGGTTAGCGATGGACGAGCTACAACAGAAAATCAAACAACGGCAAGCGCTAGAAGATGCTTATAGCAATTTTGTGGAACCCTATCTCAATCAAAGGATTGAAGTTAAGCAGGAGTCTTCCTGTTCGGTGGCGGTGAGTCCGGTTGGAGTTTACTCTGTATCGGCATGGTTGCTGTTGGTGATGCTGTATTCTATTTCTTCTATTTGGATGCGCGGTTATCAGCGCTAATAGGTGCAACAATTGGCTCGGTTTGAAACCTAATCCTGTCAAGGTGTATTTGTAGGGGCTTCGATGCGATCGCCTTTCAGCGGGTTTGGAAACCAAACCCCTACAAAATGGGGTTTCTGGGTGAAAAGGATTAAAGAATCAAAAAAGGGCGATCGCAACCGATCGCCCTTTTTTAATCAAAACCCTGAACTAACCTGGTATAACCCTATAGAATGCCGTCTTTTTTCGCCATAGACAGCATCAAATCCACAACCCGGCAGGAATAACCCCATTCGTTGTCATACCATGACACAATTTTGAAGAAATTCGAGTTCAGTTCCATTCCGGCACCGGCATCAAAAATGCTGGAGTGAGAATCCCCGACAAAATCCGTGGAAACTACCTCATCCTCGGTATAACCCAAAATCCCTTTGAGTTCGCCCTCGGATGCCGCTTTCATCGCCGCACAAATTTCTTTATAGCTGGTTGCCTTGGTGGTGCGGAAGGTCAAATCCACCACAGATACATCGGGAGTCGGAACCCGGAATGCCATCCCCGTCAGTTTACCTTTCAACTCCGGTAACACCAAGGTTACCGCTTTGGCAGCACCCGTAGAGGCGGGAATAATATTCTGGGCAGCACCCCTGCCTCCGCGCCAGTCTTTTTTACTCGGTCCATCTACCGTGGGTTGGGTTGCTGTCATCGAGTGCACCGTTGTCATCAGCCCTTCACTGAAGCCAAAATTGTCATTAATCACCTTAGCAACCGGGGCCAGACAGTTCGTGGTGCAACTGGCATTAGAGACGACGGTATCTTTCGCCGGGTCAAATGTCTCATGGTTGACCCCAACTAGGAAGGTGCGTACTTGGTCCGGGTCCTTCGTCGGTGCGGAAATCACGACGCGCTTGGCACCGCCTTTTATATGCTTGGTAGCCCCTTCTAGGGTGGTAAACAGTCCGGTAGACTCGACAATGTAATCAGCACCGACTTTACCCCAGGGCAGTTCCGTCGGGTCTTTAATGGCGGTACAGGGGATAAACTTACCGTCAATCTCAATTCCCTCGGGAGTGGCTTTTACCGACCCGGGAAATTTCCCTTGGGTGGAGTCATGTTTGAATAAATAGGCCAGGTTATCGGAAGGAACCAGGTCGTTAATCCCCACAAATTCAAGATTGGGATTGTTAATTCCGGCACGCAGGACTAGACGTCCAATCCGTCCAAATCCATTAATCCCAACTTTTAAAGTTCCCATGAACTACATTCCTCTGTAAACAAACAACTTGTACTTTAGCAGCAATCTCCCTGACTTCGTGTTATTTCAGTGACATCTCGTCAAGGTTTTCAGACTTTTGAGAGAGATTGTATTTCTTTAGAAAGAATTTAGAAATGGAGCAGTTCCCCAGAAAAGTGACCCCGGCCTCAACGGGAAACGTGAGGAGTACCCCCGGGAAACTGCCCGAGTCAGTCTGTGAGAAGTGTTATATTGAGTTAGAGAATCAGGACAGGAGATCCATTGGGGTTCTTGACTGCCTTGATTCTCTACTCTGCGGTGGCGTTATTCAAAGCTAGGACCGGCGTCAATAATCTCCTGACTGGCGGTGGTAAAGCGTTTGAAGTTATCCACAAAGCGGCGGGCGAGTTCTTTGGCTTGGCGATCGTAAGCCTCTTTATCTGCCCAGGTATTGCGCGGATCGAGGATCTCACTGGGTACGCCGGAAACGGCTTCGGGAATCAACATTTTGAAGATGGGATGAGGATGACAGGTGACGTGATCGAGTTCGCCACTCAGGGCCGCTGATACCATTGCCCGGGTATATTTAATCTTAATCCGGCTGCCGACGCCATAAGGACCGCCAGACCATCCGGTATTGACGAGATATACGGAGGCGGTAGCATTATGTTTCCGCAGGCGTTCACCGAGCATTTCTGCATACACGGTGGCTGACAGAGGCAGGAAGGGTTTTCCGAAACAGGCGGAGAAGGTGGCTTCGGGTTCGGTGATTCCCCGTTCTGTTCCGGCGAGTTTGCTGGTATAGCCGGACATGAAGTAATACATCGCCTGCCGGTTCGTCAGTTTGGCGATCGGAGGCAAGACGCCAAAGGCATCTGCTGAAAGGAAAATCACTGCCGTTGGATGTCCGCCAACACTGGGAAGGACTACATTGGGAATATAGTCGATGGGATAAGCAACCCGGGTATTTTCGGTCAAGCGACCATCATTGTAGTCGGGATGACGAGTGATGGGATCGAGGACGACGTTTTCCATTAAAGCACCAAACCGGATGGCATCCCAGATTTGGGGTTCGTTTTCTTTGGACAAGGCGATCGTTTTCGCATAACATCCGCCTTCAAAGTTAAAGATCCCATCTTCTGACCAACCATGTTCGTCATCCCCAATCAAGCGACGGGTCGGATCGGCGGAAATCGTCGTTTTACCAGTACCAGAAAGTCCGAAGAATAAGGCGGTATTGCCCTTGTCATCCATGTTCGCCGAACAGTGCATCGGCAGGACGTTCCGCTTGGTCATAAAGTAGTTCATCAAGGAGAATACGGATTTTTTGATCTCCCCGGAATATTTAGAACCGCCGATAATGACGATTTTTTGAGAAAAGTTGACGACGATAAAGGCTTCGGAGTTGATGCCGTTGATTTCTGGGTCGCCTTGCAAACCGGGAACCGCGATCACGGTGAAATCGGCTTGATGGTTGGCAAGTTCTTCGTCTGTTGCCCGAATGAAGAGTTGATGAGCAAATAAATTCTGTGAGGCGTATTGGTTGATGATTCTCACGCCAACGCGGTAGTTTGGGTCGCACCCGACATACCCATCAAACAGATAAAGGTCTCGACCCTGAACGTAGGAGAGCACTTGCCGATAGAGGCGTTTGAAGTTCTGTTCGGAAATGGGAACGTTGAGTTTGTTCCAGTGGATTTCGTCCCGGCTGTTCGGTTCATCTACGATAAATTTATCGTTAGGAGACCGTCCGGTATATTTCCCGGTATTAATACAAAGTGCGCCATTGTCTGCGAGGATTGCTTCTGCCCGGGCTAAGGCGTGTTCGACCAAGGTGGGAATCGTGAGGTTGCGATAGACATGGCCTAGGTTCTTCATCCCTAGGGCTTCTAGTCCGTAGGTTTTGGGGGTTTGGTCATGTTCTAAGGTTAGGGTTTCTTTCATGGTGGTTAAGGCTTCGTTATATGCCAAGGTATTCTTAATGGTCTTAGATGCAGCTACGTCTTGATAGGTATTGCGGCTGGACAGGGTGGCTTCTTCCATGTTTTTTTTGGGGGAAGTGTTGTAATTTTGAACGCTCATTTGTTAGTCCTCGTTCTTTAGAATGCCAATAAGTTGGGTTGGGACTGGAGTTGGGTTTAGGTTTTGCGCTAACCGGGTTCCATTCGCAACTATTTTGTTGTGAAACTTTTTGAGTTGTCCGCGTTTGGGGAATCTCAGGATTGATTCTGTTCCGTCTGTTGATCCGGTGCTTCTCGGCCTAAATCTATCAGGGAGTTGAACGAATCTCCTAACACTGTAGTTTTCGATCTGTTTTCGAGGGGTCTCATCCCGAGGGGGTTACCTCGCTGAAAGCGGCTGAACTTAGGGTTCAAGGCAAGTCCCTGTTTCTTCTTCGGGTTTGGGATTGAGGCAGATCCGACTTTCTACAATTGTAGGAGATTACCGGCTCTGCGGTTTAAGTCGCTGGGGTTTGTCTGTTGCTTTCCAGTTTATCATAAGCGAATTAATGCATTAAAACGATTACAAAATATTACGAATTTGGGGTCAGGTTATCCCCTCTGTTCCCGGACAACAGGCTAAACCTCTCTTCTTTTTTATTCAACAAAAAGCGCAAGGGTAATCCCTACGAGCTATACAGCGACTGTTTAACCGAAAAATTGCAATTCTTTTCACGATTCCTGTTGTCCAAATAACAAGGAATAATAACATTTGTTACATAAGTTTATCAAAAAGGTCGTGAATTGCAACGTTTTTTGTTAAACTTAGGACGCGCTTTTCTTTTTGCCTGGGTCAACAAGGCAAAGTGTTCCTCGAAGGAGGAGTATATTGAGAAGGGAAGGGAAGGCCGGACTGGCTTACAGCCGGAAGGAAACCAGGCCGATCGCCTCACACCCCCAATTCTGAAGCTCAGATCAAGAAGAAGGCAAAGGTCAGTTCAATTCAGTTCAGTTCAGTATAGAATGGAGTCGGACGTTCAACGGAGGCGTTAGTATAGAGTTGAATATAGAGTTCAAGATAGATCCAGTGTAAATTACGAAAGTCATACCCCACCCTGATGGTAAAGTCGGAACCGAATCGGATGTTAGAGGCCCTTGCTCAGATGCCCAAAGCTGAACTGCACCTGCATTTAGAAGGTGCGCCTCGATGGAGTACCGTCCGGGAGGCACTCCACCGACATCACCGATGGGAATTGCCTCAAACGCCCCCTTTTCACGCCCCAGACTTCCGATTTGCGGATTTTGGTGAATTTAAAGGATGCTTTCGTAACTATATCTACCCTTGGCTGCAAACGAAGAAGGGGTATGCGGAATTAATGGAGGATGTGGTGGACTCTTTGGTAGAACAGCGCATCCGTTATGTGGAGTTGAATTTTAATGTAGCAACGGTGGACCTGCTGAATCTGGATTTAAAAACGGTCCTGGAACAGTTGGCAGTATCCGTGGCAACCGCAGGCGATCGCGGTACGATTATCCGGATCATCGTCGGCATCGATCGCTCACAGGGAAGTGAGAATGCCCGGTTGCAAGTAGAACGAATGCTCCCTTATCCTGTAATCAGTGGATTTGACTTACATGGGTTAGAAACTCCTGAAACCCGCGCCGATCGCTTTCAAGATGCCTGGGCGATCGCCCGTGATGCAGGCAAAAAAGTCAAAGTTCATGCCGGAGAAATGGACGGTCCTGCCAGCATCCATGCCGCTGTAGCTACTGCTGGCATTACCCAAATTGGTCACGGCACCTCTGCAATTGAAAGTCCCGAAGTCGTGAATTTCCTCTTAGAACGGGGTGTTGTGGTAGAAATGTGTCCCACCTCCAACGAACGCCTCGGCAACGTCTCCTCCTATCAAAATCACCCGATTCTTGCCTTAGACGAGGCTGGAGTCAAGGTCACCCTCAATTCTGATGACCCGACTTGGTTCGGGCTGAATTTGACCCAAGAGATGCAACGCTTAGTCAGCGATCGCCAGGTTTCCCTGGATTGTCTCGCCCGGTGGACACGCAACGCTTTTGAAGTAGCAATCGCCGATGACACGATGCGATCGCAATTTTTCACCGAACTAGAAACCTGGCAGCAAACCCACTGCCACGGCTGAGAATCTCCGGACCCAAAACTTTAAAGTATTGACCTTTCATTGTACCGAAAAACTAAAAAAAATGCAAGGGTCAACCCGACCCTAAATTTTGCCATACCCCCCACTATAAATATTAAACAATTCCAAAGAAAAGCTAGAATATTTCAAGAGAACCTTGACAATTCCGGCGGCTTAGGCAGTAGCCGTCATCCTCCACCGCACAGCAGCAATCACAGTCCATCCAGAATGCATCCCGCCCCAGGGAGTTTCTTTATTTTTTATAAAAAAAAAGTAGAAAATGCAAACTAGATTGAATTGTGCGCTATATTAAAAGAGTGGATAGAGAACAAGCAAAACGGTTTACCGATTTGAGGTAATTAAGACTATGGTTTCCACTTCAGTAAAATCTCCCCAAACGACAGAATTACCGGGCAAACAAACCGCTATTAGCGAGGAATGGCAAGGCTTCGTGACCGGCAAATGGGGCAAAGAAATTGACGTTCGGGATTTCATCCAAAAGAATTACAAACCTTACCAGGGAGATGAGACCTTCTTAGCAGAGGCTACAGAACGCACCACAACCCTCTGGAAGAAAGTCACCGAACTGATGAAAGAAGAACGGGTCAAGGGGGTATTAGATGCGGAAACCAAGATTCCAGCATCGATTACCGCCTACGGTCCGGGTTATATTGACCGCGACCTAGAACGGATTGTCGGCTTGCAAACCGATAAACCCCTGAAACGCGCCATCATGCCTTACGGCGGTATTCGCGTCGTCAAAGCCGGATTAGAAGCCTACGGGTATAAACTCGACCCGGAAACCGAAAAAATCTTCACTCAGTATCGTAAAACCCATAATGACGGGGTATTTGATGGCTATACCCGGGAAATGCGCGCTGCCCGACATTCCGGGATCATCACCGGATTGCCCGATGCGTATGGACGGGGACGAATTATTGGGGACTATCGGCGCATCGCACTTTATGGCGTCAACCGCCTGATTGCGGACAAGAAACATCAGCTAGAATCCTTAGAGTTTGATGCGATCGATGAACCCGTGATCCAACTGCGCGAAGAAGTCTCAGAACAAATTCGCGCCTTGCAAGAACTCAAAGACATGGGTGCCGGGTATGGATGTGACCTAGGACGACCCGCAAACACAGCCCAAGAAGCCGTCCAATGGACATACTTAGGCTATCTTGCCGCCGTCAAAGAACAGAATGGTGCGGCGATGTCCTTGGGACGGGTGTCTACCTTCCTGGATATCTACTTTGAGCGTGACTTGAAAAACGGCACCCTCACGGAAACCGCCGCCCAAGAAATCATCGATGATTTCGTCATGAAACTGCGGATGGTGCGCTTCCTGCGGACCCCGGACTACAACCAACTCTTTTCCGGCGACCCCACCTGGGTAACCGAATGTATCGGGGGTATGGGTGAAGATGGACGTTCTTTGGTCACTCGCACCAGCTTCCGCTTCCTGCATACCTTATATAACCTCGGTGCGGCACCGGAACCCAACTTAACCATTCTCTGGTCCGAACGGTTACCGGAAAACTTCAAACGCTATTGTGCGAAAGTTTCCATCGATACCTGTTCCACCCAGTATGAAAACGATGACTTAATGCGGCCCGACTATGGCGACGATTACGGGATTGCCTGTTGCGTCAGCGCCATGCGAATTGGCAAACAAATGCAGTTCTTTGGGGCGCGGGCTAACCTAGCCAAAGCCTTGCTGTACGCCATTAACGGCGGTAAGGATGAAAGTTCTGGGGAACAAATTGGGCCGGAATTTACCCCGGTGATGGGAGACAGCTTGGATTACGAGGATGTGGTGGCGAAATTCGATCGCTTCTTGGATTGGTTGGCGAAACTGTACGTCAACACCTTGAATGTGATCCATTATATGCATGATAAATATTGCTATGAGCGGATTGAAGCCGCCTTGCACGATCGCGATATTTATCGGACCCTTGCCTGTGGCGTTGCGGGACTCTCGGTGGTAGCTGACTCCCTCGCGGCGATTAAATATGCCAAAGTCACAGCCATTCGTAACGATCGCGGCTTAATCGTCGATTACCAGATTGAAGGGGACTATCCCAAGTATGGGAACAACGACGATCGCGTCGATGACATTGCCGCCGATCTCGTCCAAAACTTCATGAACAAGATCCGCAAGCATAAAACCTATCGGAATGCGGTTCCCACGCAGTCGATTTTAACCATTACCTCCAACGTGGTTTATGGTAAAAAAACCGGGAATACCCCCGATGGACGCAAAGCAGGGGAACCCTTTGCACCGGGTGCGAACCCGATGCATGGACGGGATACCAAAGGGGCGATCGCAGCCTTATCTTCCGTGGCTAAACTGCCCTATGAACACGCTCAAGATGGGATTTCCTACACCTTCTCCATCGTTCCGAAAGCATTAGGAAAAACCGAAGGCGATCGGCTGACCAACCTGGTAGGAATTTTAGATGGATACTTCCACGATCAAGGTCATCATATTAACATCAACGTCCTGGATCGCGAAACCCTGATGGATGCGATGGATCACCCGGAAAAATATCCGCAACTTACCATTCGGGTCTCCGGTTATGCCGTCAACTTCATTAAATTAACCCGCGAACAACAGTTAGACGTGATTAACCGCACCTTCCACGAACGCATCTAATCGTTCAACAACTACAAAGGTGGGCCTCTAGCTCACCTTTGTAGTTTGGATGAATGGTCATTGGTCGTTTGTCATTGGTCGTTTGTCATTGGTCATTGGTCGTTTGTCATTGGTCGCTTGTCATTGGTCGTTTGTCATTGGTCATTGGTCGTTTGTCATTGGTCATTGGTCATTGGTCGTTTGTCATTGGTCGCTTGTCATTCTTCATTCTTCATCCTTCATCCTTTCTTAAAATGCTAGACAGAACAGCCAATCCAACCGCTACCCGTCCCGCAGTTCGAGCCTTTCAAGCCCTCGGTGCCATCCATTCCGTTGAAAGCTGCGGAACCGTTGATGGTCCTGGAATTCGCTTTGTAATTTTCACCCAAGGCTGTCCCCTCCGCTGTCTGTATTGTCATAATCCCGATTGCCGACATATCGACGAGGGGAAAGTCGTCAGCGTGGATGAACTCATCGAAGAAGTGCAAAAATATCGCTCCTATATGCGCTTTTCCGGAGGGGGAGTAACGGTGACTGGAGGCGAACCATTGATGCAGCCAGAATTCGTGCGAGAAATCTTCCGTCGGTGTAAAGAATTAGAGATTCATACCGTCCTAGATACCTCGGGTTATGTCCAATTAAATGCCGCTAAACCCGTGTTGGATTATGTAGATTTAGTGCTGCTGGATATTAAATCTTATAATCGGGCGCTTTATGAAAAAGTGACCCATGTTTCTCTGGAACCCACCCTCAAATTTGCGGAATATCTCAAGGAGATTAATAAACCGGCTTGGATTCGGTTTGTTTTAGTGCCCAACCTGACGGATAACCGGGAGAATGTGGAAGGACTCGCCCAATTTGTATCCACCTTAACCAATGTGGAAAAAGTGGAAGTGTTGCCTTTTCATCAAATGGGAGAATATAAGTGGGAACAGTTGGGGTATGAGTATGAACTGAAAAATACTGAACCCCCCACAGCGGAACAAATTGAAGCGGTGATGGAAATTTTTAGAAGTTATGGGTTGCCGGTGCAATAACGGGTGAGGAGGTTTGTCCCGCAGGGGTTAGACGCCGGGGTTCTGAACAAAATTTAGGGGCAAAGGTCCCTTGTCTGGGTGAGCGAGTCCTGTCCTGATGCCCTAATCGGGAGAAAGATAGAGTGGATCATAGGCGATCGCCTGAATATTCAAGGTTTCCTGACAAACGGGGGGCAGTCTCACTTGCAAACGTCCCCGGGTTGCGGACATCAGGAGAATTTAAGAGGCGATCGCCCCAGAGAGTATCCCAACCCACTGACAAGCATCAGTCAATTTCGGTAAGGTGGAAAAGACGGGACTCTATCCCTGACGCAATTTAGCACCAGGCGACTGCACAATTCTAAAAGGATTGTTACTTTTTCCCGAAATAGCGAACAGGAATGGGTAGGCTAGGGGTAAGTAACTCTAAGCTTTTTTACTCAGAAAGATAGGGTCGCGTCTGGAATCAATCCATTTAGAAGATTATATTTAAGGAACATCCAGCGATGCAAAAGCCAATCGCAACCAACCCAGACCAAACCTCGCGCACCGTCTCCAAACAAGACTTTCTGCGTTATGAACGGCAAACCCTTGATGCCATTTTTAAACCCAAAAATGTTGCCTTAATCGGTGCAACCGATCGCATCGGCAGTGTGGGACGAACCATTTTATCCAACCTGATTGCCAGTCCCTTTGGTGGGGCAGTCTTTCCCGTCAATCCCAAGCGGGATAACGTCCTGGGGATCAAAGCCTATCCCAGTATTTCCGCCGTACCCGACCCTGTAGACTTGGCAATCATCGTCACCCCCGCCCCCACAGTGCCGGGGATCATTAGCGAATGCGTCGATGTCGGCATTCCCGGCGCGATTATCATCTCCGCTGGGTTCAAAGAAATCGGCCCTGCCGGAATTGAACTTGAACGGCAAATTCTCGCTGAAGCCCGTCGCGGTAAAATGCAGATTATCGGCCCCAACTGCCTGGGGGTGATGAGTCCCCTCTCTGGACTCAATGCCACCTTTGCCACCAAAATGGCAAAACCCGGGAATGTCGGCTTTATCAGCCAAAGTGGGGCACTCTGTACCGCCATTCTCGATTGGAGTTTGCGGGAAAATGTCGGCTTTAGTGCCTTTATGTCCATTGGTTCCATGCTCGATGTGGGTTGGGGGGATTTAATTTATTACCTCGGGGATGACCCCAACACCCAAAGCATCGTCATCTACATGGAATCGATTGGCAACGCGCGATCGTTCCTCTCTGCCGCCCGGGAAGTGGCCCTGAGTAAACCGATTATTGTCATCAAAGTTGGACATACCGAAGCTGCCGCCAAAGCTGCCGCCTCCCATACCGGCACCTTAACCGGCAGTGACGAAGTGCTTGATGCCGCCTTCCGACGTACCGGAGTCTTGCGCGTCAACAATATCTCTTATGTCTTCTATATGTCGGAGGTCCTCGCCAAACAACCGCGCCCCAAAGGACCCCATTTAACCATCCTCACCAATGCCGGAGGTCCCGGGGTGATTGCCACCGACGCCCTGATTACCGAAGGGGGAAAACTCACCGAACTTGCCCCAGAAACCATTTCAGAACTGGATGAATTTTTACCCACCCATTGGAGTCGCAGCAACCCGATCGACATCTTAGGGGATGCCGAACCCAGTCGCTATGCTCAAACCCTAGAGAAGGCGGCAAAAGACCCGAATAGTGATGGATTGTTGGTGATTTTAACCCCGCAAGCCATGACGGACCCCACGGAAACTGCTAAACAACTCGAACCCTACGCCAAAATCAAAGATAAACCGATTTTGGCCAGTTGGATGGGCGGAGAAGATGTCCGAGAAGGGGCGAACTTCCTGAATCAAGCGAATATTCCCACCTTTCCCTATCCGGATACAGCAGCGCGGTTGTTTAATTATATGTGGCGCTACAGTTACAACCTGCGCGCTTTATACGAGACGCCGGTCCTGCCCAAAGATGATGACCAAAACACGCCCGATCGCGCCTTAGTTGAAAAAATTCTTACCCAGGCGCGCAAAGAGGGACGCAACCTGTTGACGGAGTTTGAATCAAAACAGGTATTCGCCGCTTATGGCATTCCCACGGTGGAAACTCACATTGCCACCAGTGAAGCCGAAGCAGTCGCCTATGCTAATCAAATCGGCTATCCTATTGTTCTCAAACTGTATTCGGAAACGATTACCCATAAAACCGATGTCGGGGGGGTGAAGCTCAATTTAGGCAGTCCCGAAGCCGTGGGAAATGCTTATCGGGCGATCGAAACTTCGGTAACGGAAAAAGCCGGGGCGGAATATTTCCAAGGGGTAACCGTCCAACCGATGATTAAGTTAGACGGGTATGAGTTAATCGTGGGTAGCAGTATTGACCCGCAATTTGGACCCGTTTTGCTCTTTGGCACCGGGGGACAGTTGGTGGAAGTGTTTAAAGACCGATCGCTGGGGTTACCGCCCTTGAATACTACCCTGGCAAGGCGGATGATGGAACAAACCAAAATATACAAAGCCTTACAGGGGATTCGGGGACGGGACCCGGTGGATATTGCGGCGATCGAGCAATTGATGGTGAGATTTAGCCAGTTAATCGTCGAACAACCTTGGATTAAAGAGACGGATATTAATCCATTGCTGGTATCTCCCGAACAGATTATCGCCTTGGATGCCAGGGTGGTCCTGCACGACCCCGATAGCAATCCGGATGAGTTACCCCGTCCAGCGATTCGACCCTATCCGACCCAGTATATTACAATGTGGTCCATGAAGAATGGGACGCCGGTGAGAATTCGTCCGATTCGTCCGGAAGATGAACCGTTGGTGGTTAAGTTTCATGAGTCTTTGAGCGATCGCTCAGTCTATTTCCGGTACTTCCACCTGCTGAAACTCAGTCGCCGGATTTCTCACGAACGATTAGCCCGGATTTGCTTTATCGATTACGATCGCGAAATGGCACTGGTGGCGGATTACCGAGATCCTGCAACCGGAGAGCATCAAATCCTCGGATTCGGTCGTCTCAGCAAGTTGTACGGGTCCAATGAAGGGGAATTTGGCTTACTCGTGGCTGACCCCTATCAAGGGTTAGGGTTAGGGACGAAACTGTTGCAACAGTTGATTGAAGTCGGACGAAGTGAGAAACTGGTCCGAATCACGGCTGATATTCTGCCGGATAATGGGGCTATGCAGCACCTCTCACAGAAAGTGGGTTTCCGCTTGCAACGGCATGAAGATGTGATTCGCGCTGAGATTGATTTGTAGTCGAGTGGAGTGGGTGCGATCGGGAAACTGAGCGTACCCGTTCTCACGCTTCTGGGGCCCTCGTCCAATCTTCCCACTGCAACCCCGGAATCTGTTCAAAATCCCGACGGTTGCGGGTGACTAGAACTGCATTGCGGGAGAGGGCGATCGCCCCAATTTTCAAGTCTTGCGTACCGATTCGGATTCGTTGCTGTATCAACTCCTGGTATTGCGTCAACGCAGGGCGATCGAAATCGAGGAGATTGACCTGATTAAAATATTCAACAGTTTTTCGCAATCCTTGGTAACCCCATATTAGTCTCTCCTCCTGGGAATTTTTTCCCCGGATCACCTTTAGCCATCCGCGCATTTGTTCTTCCACAGTAATCACAGTTACCGCAAGTTCTTGCGGGTTAACTTGATTAATGCGTTGCGTTAACAACGGATGCGATTTTTGAAACAGCGACACACAATCGGTATCCAAGATCCATAGAGTCATTAACCTTCCTCCTCTCTATCGAGTTGCTGATAATAGCCTTCCATTTCCATATCCAGTTGTTGCCGATCAGTTTCTATAGATGCCAAGACTTCATCAAACAGCGGATTTTCTTCATGCATTCCAGCTAACTTCATCCAAGGATGCTCCGCGTTGGGATTGACAATTTGTAAGGAAGCAATTTCCGTGGTTTCTAGGCGAGTGTTCAGGGCTTGATTCAGATTGGCGATCGCCTCTTCTTTCGTCAACCCCGACCCTTGGCAATCGGGCCAACCCAACACCGTTGCCTGATATCCCCCTTCTGCCTGTTCCGCAATCAGCACAGTAAAATTAATTTTATTCCAACTCGTTTCAGCGGGTTTTTGCACCTGAATATTCAGCAAATCTGTGGTCATAATTTTATTCTCCGATTTCCTTCCTTGTCATGATTCTCTCATTCATCTCGACTTGCCTGATTCCTGGCAACTCTGCGCCTGACTCTCAGGAGGATTATCAGAATTCGATAAGTCTTGGATAAATTGCTGAACCTGCTCAATGTCTAATTTTAAGGCCAACGCAATTTGTTGTACAGTCAACCCCATTTCCAAAAGGTTAGGGACCGATTCCAGCTTACCTTCGAGCTTACCTTCTACCTTACCTTCGAGCTTGGCTTTGGCGGCGACTTCTTGGAAATACCGCGTCTGTTTTAACTCGTCTAATCCAAACATGGCTTCAATCTCCTGAGTTGTTCAATCAATAGGGCGGGGGCTTTTGCTGAAAAAAGGCCCCGCCATACCGATTAAAGCGCGTCTTAACTTTGACTTTGAGGAGGATTATCAGGATTCGATAAGTCTTGGATGACTTGCCGAACTTGCTCAATGTCTAATTGTAAGGCCAATGCAATTTGTTGTACAGTCAACCCCATTTCCAATAGATTAGGAACCGATTCCAGTTTGCCTTCGAGCTTACCTTCGAGCTTGCCTTCTACCTTACCTTCGATCTGACCTTCGAGCTTGGCTTTGGCGGCGACTTCTTGGAAATACCGCGTCTGTTTTAACTCGTCTAATCCAAACATGGCTTCAATCTCCTGAGTTGTCAAATCCGTTAGCTTATAGACCATGATAGTCTCTATTAATCCTACAACTTTTTGCTTGAGTCCTTCATCCACAAGCTGCTGCTTTGCCTGCTGGATTAATTGGTGTGCTTTGTCGATCGCCCGTTGGCGTTCCTCCACCACCAAGGTAACCATTCCCAATCCCAAGGAGGGAGTCGGTGGGTCCTCTAGTTCATCCAGATAAAGTTGGACCAACAGGGGGTTCTCTTCCGGGGAGTCGCTTCTCAGAAACCGTTGATATTGGCGAGGGACTCCAGGGTCGCAAGTGCGGGATGAAAAAATTGCCACCGCTTGAAAGTCTTGTAGCGGTTGATATTGACCCAAATAAACAAAAATTTCCCCGAAAAACCGCCAATAAAAATCATCTTTCTTTTGAAACTGCACCTCCAGAAAATAAATCAATCGGTCATTTTCTCCCTCGGGCGGTAACAACACCCCATCGAATCGACGGGCTAATTCTTTGACTTCCCGCGATGTAAACTCGTATCCTTGAGCTTTTTCTTCCGCTTCCCCCATCAGTTCAAAGACTAGACTTGGAAAGGTCTGAAAAAGTTGGTAAAAAATTGTGTCTGTTCTCACAGTTCGATATTTTGACCATAATCGGCTTTGTTTTAATTGTAAGGCAGCTTACAATAAAAATCAAGAATTTTTAAGTCAAGATAAATGAATTAAATCTAATTTTTAGAAGTTTTTGTTTTTTGATATTTTTGCGATGTGATGCAGCAAGAATTCCAATTTTTACTATGGCTAATCGGTAGAAAATACTATGGCAACCTAGTTTTTGTAAAAACAACCAAATTTAAACGACAACTTGTCAATTTTTTACCCAAATTATCGAAAAGGTAGAGGCAACTCTGGGGAAATCATCGGGAATTGTCATCAATTTTCAACCGACTGGGAGAAACAGTGGCGATCGCCAGGGCATGAATCTGGTACTGTTTTAGGACAAGCAAGCCGGTGAGGGTGCTGGGGTCTCAATCCCTCAGCGAACAACCCAAAGCCAAACTATCTCAGAGAGAACGAAACAATCAGGAGAACTATGGCGGCATTAACAGGACGAGATCTACTCAGCGTTGCGGATCTGTGCGTTGAAGAACTGCATCAACTGCTGGATTTCGCGACGCAGATGAAAGCCGGAACCCTCACCCCCCGATGTGAAAAAGTGCTGGGGTTGCTGTTTTCCAAAGCCTCAACCCGGACTCGGGTCAGCTTTACCGTGGCCATGTACCAACTGGGGGGCCAAGTGATTGACTTAAACCCCAATGTCACCCAGGTGAGTCGGGGGGAACCCTTACCCGATACAGCGCGGGTTTTAGACCGATATTTAGATGTTGTCGCAATTCGGACCTTTGATCAGGCGGACCTAGAAACCTTTGCCAACTATGCCGAAATGCCGGTGATTAATGCCTTGAGCGATCGCGAACATCCCTGTCAAGCCCTAGCCGATATCATGACTGTGGGCGAATGTTTCGGACAACTCGAAGATGTCACCCTCACCTATCTCGGCGATGGCAATAATGTCGCCCACTCCCTCCTCCTCGCTGGGGCAATGGTGGGCATGAATATCCGTATCGCCACCCCGGCACAATTTGAACCTGACCCGGCAATTGTTGAACAAGCCAAAAAAATTGCCAAAGGCAAAAGTGAAGTCTTAATTACCCATGACCCCATTCAGGCAGTGAAAGGGGCACAAGTGCTCTATACCGACGTTTGGGCGAGTATGGGACAAGAGGAAGAAGCTAGAACCCGCATCCCCCTATTTCAGCCGTATCAGGTGAATCAAGATTTGTTTAATCATGCCGATGGAAGTGCTATTATTTTGCACTGCTTACCGGCTCATCGCGGTGAAGAAATTACCGATGGGGCGATCGAAGGGGCGGCATCCCGAGTTTGGGACCAAGCCGAAAATCGAATGCACGCCCAAAAAGCGCTCTTGGCAAGCGTACTTGGGGCAATTTAGGGGAAAAAGCCCGCACCCTAAAGGGTGGGGCTATACGGACGAAGCCCGCCTGCGCGGGCTAAGAGAATGCCGGATTGATTCGGGTATGGAATGCGATCGCCCTTTGGGATTGGGAATATGCGGCGCGTTAAGATTGGCGATTAGGTTTTGATAAGTTAAAGAATGACACTAATAGACTGGTTAATTGTTTTGTTTTATCTGGTTGCCACAATGGGAGTGGGGTTATATCTCTCCCGCAAAGGCTCCAAGAATCTGGCCGAATTCTTTGTATCCGGGCGATCGCTGCCTTGGTGGTTAGCGGGAACCAGTATGGCTGCCACCACCTTCTCCATTGATACCCCTCTCTACATTACCGGCGTCGTCGGCAACCGAGGGATTGCCGGAAACTGGGAATGGTGGACCTTTGGTATCTCCCACATCATCATGGTGTACATCTTTGCCCGGATGTGGCGGCGATCGGAAGTCATCACCGATGCAGAACTCACGGAAATCCGCTATGGCGGAGATATGGCAGCAGTTTTGCGCGGTGTCAAAGCCTTTATCTTTGCCGTTCCGATGAACTGCATTGGCATTGGTTATGCCATGCTGGCAATGGTGAAAGTCGTCGATGCCTTAGGGATTTGGCAAAATCTGGGCATTGATGCCGGAGAAAATAGCCTCAAACTCCTCAGCGTGATTGGTGTGAGCATCTTCGTGTTAATCTATGCCGGATTAGCGGGATTGTGGGGGGTCGTTGCCACGGACTTCTTCCAATTTTTCCTCGCCTTATTTGGGGCCATTCTGGTGGCATTTTTTGCCGTGGGTAGCGTCGGTGGCATTCACGAACTGGTCCGGCAAGTCCCTCTGGTTTCTGACAAAGATATTTTATCCCTGTTACCCCTAACCTTTGGTGGGGAAGGCAATGCCTTTATTCAATTCAGCCAAACTGCCGGGATTACCGCCAGTACCTTTTTGGCCTATATTGCGATTCAATGGTGGTCCTGGAGACGGAGTGATGGCGGTGGGGAATTTGTTCAGCGGTTTGCGGCGGCGAAAAACGAAACCGAGGCAGAAAAAGCCGCATGGTTGTTCAATATCATGCACTATGTGATTCGGACTTGGCCTTGGATTCTAGTCGCATTAGCGGCCCTCGTACTGTATCCCGATTTACAGGATAAAGAACTGGGTTATCCAAAACTGATGCTAGACTTCCTGCCACCGGCGATGCTGGGATTGGTTGTGGCATCGTTGATTGCAGCATTTATGAGTACGGTGTCTACCTCGATTAACTGGGGGGCTTCTTTTATCACCAATGACCTGTATTTGCGTTTTATCAAACCCTCTGCCACTCAAACGGAATTAGTATTCATTGGGCGGTTATCGTCCGTATTGGTAACTGCAATTGGCGCGATCGCCGCCTTTCTCGCCTCTGACGTTGCCACCGTGTTTCGTTTGGTGATTGCGATCGGCACCGGCTCAGGTTTAGTCTTAGTCTTACGCTGGTTCTGGTGGCGCGTAAATGCTGCTGCGGAACTTACCGCCATTATCGGCAGTTTTGTCATTGGTTCTGTCACCAGTTTGGTCCCCGCGTTAACGATCGCTGACTTCGGGTTACGCCTGATGTTTATCACTGCCAGCGTTACCCTCTTGTGGGTGATTGCCTTATTTGCCACCAAACCGGAAACCGAAACAACCCTGAATGAATTCTACCGGCGAGTCCGTCCCGGGGGACCGGGTTGGAAAAAGCAACGCGCCAGTACCGGATTAGAACCCGCCCAAAATTTGAGCTTAGATTTGCAGCGGGTGGCAGCAGGGATTTTACTGCTGTTTGGGTTTTTGTTAACCACCGGAGGGTTCTTACTCTTACAACCGGCGATCGGGTGGATTTCCCTTATTGTGGGGGTTGGTGGATGGATGTGGTTACGGCAACTGAATAAGTCTAATGCCTTATTGATGCCTCGACCCGGAAGCGATCTAGAGTAGTCCCCAATATGACTTAGGCATTACCTCTAAATGTAGAGGCGATTCGCGAATCGCCTCTACATCTAGGGTAAGAATTGTAGCAATTGTAGGGTGGGCACTGCCCACCTTACTCCTCTGATAGCTAGACCCGGAAGCGATCGCGATTAGACACCAACAAAGGGTGAGGATTCCCACCCCACCCTTTGTCTGGCAATCGCCTCGCAAATCATGAGATAATCAGGACACTCACCCCTGAGTCAAATGGGGTGCAACCAACTCAAGTCTCATGCTCCTAATAAAAACCCGCACCCTGAAGGGTGGGGCTACACAGACGAAGCCTGCCTTCGCAGGCTAAAACAGAACATAGACTTTTACCAACCGAATTTGGTATTACACCCTCCTACCTGTTACTCCCATGATGTCAATCATCCGATCGCAAATTCTTCCCTTCTTCATTTTCCTCGTCTTTTTAGTTGCATTAGTCGCCGTGAGTGCGCGGATTTTCTTACCGGCTGATATGATGGCCCCTGCACCGATAGAAGAACAAGTGCAACCCGCCGATCGCCTCTCCAGCATCTCCTTCCCCAACGTTGCCGAACTGCCTCCCTCTCTGTCCCATTTGATTAAAGGGTTACCGGAAGATACGCTGTTTTTCAATCAAGAGAGTTAGGGGAATTTGCATAGCAAACCGGCAACTCTGGAACTGATTCCGGGATATCATCTGCGGGTGGGTTCATCCCGCGATCGCTACTTATTGGTAAAGTTCTTGAAGTTAACCTATCAGGAACTTTACCCCAACTATGACTTCGACCATTTAGCCAAAACTGTTGACCAATATTTTGCCGAGGAAACGCCATTATGGTGGGTGGAATATCCCGGTCATTCTGAACCCGTGGGTTGTTTGTGGTTAGGAAATGCCGTGGATCAGGTTAAAGGCGATCGGCACGCTCATATTTTTGTCCTCTATGTCGCACCGGAACACCGTCGCCGAGGACTGGGTTCAGCATTAATGGAATATGCTGAAAATTGGGCCCGAGAACGAGGCGATCGGCAGATGGGTTTACAAGTCTTTCTCAATAATCCCCCCGCCTTAAATCTCTATCAAAAATTAGGCTATCAAAGTCATTCCGTTTGGATGCTGAAATCTTTAGAATAATCAAAGCGCTCAAATCATCCTACAAAATCAATCCGGTTTTAATCCGGCATGATTCATTGTTATTCCCAAGCGATTTAATCCAATTTCTACATACTCATATTCCCGCTCAATACTAATTGATTTTCGCTCTAATCGCTGAGAAACTGCTGCGGTGGTAAAGGTTCCAGCAAATAAATCTAATACCATATCCCCCGGATTGCTACTGGCTTTGATAATTCGTTCGAGTAGTGCTTCCGGCTTTTGCGTCGGGTGTTTTCGATATTCTGGCATTTTATATCTCACTCTGGGAATATACCAGACATTTCCCGGTATTTTTGTGGTACAATAAGGAGCTGGTTCGCTTTTTCGATAATCAATCAGTTTGCGGACTGCACCCGTTTTCGCTTCTACCCGAATTTCATCGGCATTAAATGTATAAATTTTAGGATTTTTAACGGCAAATAAAATTGGTTCATACAATGAACCAAAGTGTTTTTTTGCTTGCATTCCCGAACTGTCATAATGCCAAACAATCCGAGATAAAATAGTTAATCTTTTTTGCAGATAAATATCCAAATAAGGCATATATTGTGTAGCAGACATTAAATATAATGTCCCATTGTTGGTGAGCTTGTGACAGCACAAATCTAACCATTGATAACACCAGTCTAAATAAGTATCATCACCTTTCCATTGTTCTTTTTTGCCATTAAAAACTTTGCCGATATTATAGGGAGGGTCGGCAAAAATTAAATTAATGCTGTTATCTTCAATGCCGGTTTCTAAAGCATCGATAACATCTCCCCAAATGACTTGATGTCCGGGGATTTCAAATACTTTCATTTAAGTTTCATCCCCTGATTTGAAGCATAGAGAAACGGCACCGCATTGTCCTCCCCGCTTACTCCAATTTTCCATACCATGCCTGCAATCCCTGACGATGAACTTCTTGCCAGGGGATATCCTGCGATCGCGCAATGTTAGCGCAATCCTCATACTCCGGTTGCACATTGGTAATAATTCCCTGACTATCCGTGGCAACCTTCACCCGCACTTCCCCGAATGGGGTGGAAACGGTGTGGAGTTCCCGATGCAAAATCGATCGCTGTTGGGTCGAAATCCGAATCCCCAAGGTAGGCGTTTCCCGAAATATGACCGCTTCACAGGCTTTTTGTTGTTCCGGATGACAAATCACCGTCAGCAAGATGCCAGTTCGGGATTTTTTCATAGAAATTGCCTCCGTAAAGGCATCCAAGGCACCTGCGGCAAATAATCGCTCTAAAGTATAGGCGATCGCCTGGGGATTGGCATCATCAATTTGAGTTTCCAGAACTGTAATGGTTTCCGTAACCGTGGATTCTGGCAGATTGTCCGTTAATTCCCCCACCCACAGGCGCAGAATATTGGGAATCGGCAAATCCCGGGAACCAGCACCTAATCCGATTTGCTCAATCCTCATCGGTGGCGGATTGCCAAAGGCAGTGGCGAGGGTAACAGCGATCGCCGCGCCGGTTGGGGTGACTAATTCTTTCTCAATCCCATTACTATAAACCGGCACCTGCCGCGATTGGAATAACGAGAGGACCGCAGGCACGGGCACCGGCAATCTGCCATGAGCTGCCCATACTGTACCCCCTCCCGTAGGCAAGGGTGAACAATACAATTCCTCAATTCCTAACCAATCTAATCCCAAGCAAGTCCCAACAATATCCACGATCGCATCGGTTGCACCCACCTCATGAAAATGCACCTGTTCCGGCGCAATCCCATGAACCGACCCTTCGGCAACGGCTAAAGTCCGAAACACCTGCAAACTCCAGGTTTCAGCCCGTTTCGGTAACTGCGCCTGTTGAATCAGCGCCTCAATTTCCGGTAAGTGGCGAGTTGGGGAATGACTGTGATGATGTTTGTGTTCATGCTCATGATGATGCTCATGCTCATGAGCATCATCATCGGGGTGATGATGATGCTCATGCTCATGATGATGGTGGCGATCGCCCGAATCTGGATTAGACTGAGCAACAGTCTCAACCAGATCAACATGAATTTTCATCGCCTGCTGGGTGTTGCGGTGCACCCATTCTTGCCTGAGTTGGTATTCCGGACCAATACCGAGGCAGTCGAGTTGCTCCCTGAGATAATCAAACGGAACCCCAGCGCTCACCAGTGCGCCGAGGAACATATCACCAGCAATGCCGGTGGGACATTGAAGATAGGCAATTTTTTTCATCAATCCGCACAATAAATAGTCAAGAGCCTAGATTGTTCGCGAAATTGTCCTTTGTCATTGGTCATTAGTCATTGGTCCCTGGTCACTGGTCATTGGTCACTGGTCCCTTAACAAAGGACAAATGACCAATGACAAATGACCAATGACTAATTGATGAGCAATCCAGTTCAAGTTAATTGTCACATTTGAATTCACCGATTATGGCAACTCTATACGAAATTCATCCGGAAACCCCCCAAGTTCGCAAAATTGAAGAAGTGGTGGAGGCACTGCACAACGGTGCGGTGATGCTCTACCCCACGGATACGGTTTATGCGATCGGCTGTGATATCACCGTTAAAGGGGCGATCGAACGAGTTAGGCAGATCAAGCGACTCTCGAATGATAAGCCGTTAACCTTTCTGTGTCCCTCATTATCCAATATTGCAGCCTACGCCACTGTCACCGATTCAGCCTATCGCATTATCAAGCGCCTGATTCCGGGACCTTACACCTTTTTGCTTCCGGCAACGAAGCTGGTGCCGAAGATGGTGATGGACCCCAAACGGAAAACCACGGGTATCCGCGTTCCAGACAATCGGGTGTGCTTAGATTTACTCGGTGCACTGGGAAATCCGATTATTTCGACGTCAGCTCCTCTACCCAGTTATTTAGAACACAATGGTTTTATCGGTAAGGCGGAGTTATTTGACGAAGTGGAAAAGTTGGTGGATGTGATTATTGATACCGGGGAAGAGCCGGGATCTCAAGTCTCGACCATTCTGGATTTAACCGACAATGAACCGGCGATCGTGCGGGAGGGTTTAGGGGCTGAACTGGTTGCTAATGTGATTTGAATATAGCCCCGCAGGCTGAAGCCTGGGGCTATACGGACAAAGCCCGCCTGCGCGGGCTAAGAAAACTTGAATTTTTGACCTGTCTGCGATCGCAGGCGGGGTTTTTTAGAACAGCCTCGCAGGCTGAAGCCTGGAGCTATACGGACAAAGCCCGCCTGCGCGGGCTAAGAAAAGAACAGCCTCGCAGGCTGAAGCCTGGAGCTATACGGACAAAGCCCGCCTGCGCGGGCTAAGAAAAGAACAGCCT
>NZ_JAMXOT010000481.1 GCF_024220515.1 Oscillatoria sp. HE19RPO | reverse complement strand
CCAAAAAATAAAACCTTCAAAAAACCCGCAGGCTCAAGCCTGGAGGCTCACAGGACAAAGCCCGCCTGCGCGGGCTAAAAGAGCCTTGTTAGGTGCGATCGCATCAAAGCAAGGATGATTTATTTGTTGGAATCCCCTTAATGACGAAAAATCGTTATTTCTTGGACAGGCGATCACTCTCGCGCCCCTACAAGAGGTAAATTTGATGACGAAAAATCATTGTTTCTTGTAGGGGCGCAATGCTTGCGCCCTCCGGAGGGCGTATGCAATACGCCCCTACAATCTACACACCTTGACAGGGCTAGGGTTTTAACCCCCAGTGGGTGTTGCCACTTGCTCCCCTATCTCCCCCATCTACCCCATCTCGATGGCGGTTTACCCCATCTCAATTTACATCTATGAAAATACTGATCACGATCGCCCATTATTTCAATCCCGATGGCGGAGGGAAACATGGATCTCTGAGCAAAGACCCGCGATCGCGGATTGTGGCATTGAGTCAGTCTTTAACCCACTTGGGCGCAATTTTAGGGAAATATCAAGGGTTGCTGGATATCGCTAAATCTGTAGCAGTCCCGGCGAATCAGGGTCAAGGCTTAGATATTGACATCGTGATTTGTACCACTCAAAACTGCCATGTTTTAGAGGAGTTGCCGGTTCCCCATCAGATTTACCGCCATCACGCCACCCAAGCGGAACCCTTGATGCTGGGGTTTGAGTGTCACGCTCTGTTGCGCGATAGTTTGGGTCGCTATGATTATTATTGCTATTTGGAAGATGACTTAATCCTCCATGACCCCTGGTTTTTTATTAAATTAAACTGGTTTTCCTCCCAAGCGGGGGATTTGAATCTGTTGCAGCCAAATCGCTATGAAATCGCGCCTCCGGGTCGGGTGGGTAAGGTCTATATTGATGGGGATTTATTACCCAGAGCGACGGCCCAGTTTCAAAAGGTAGAGGACCGCCCAGAATTGAAGGGGAATATCATGGAGCAACCTGTGGTCTTCCAACGGGCGCTTAATCCTCATTCGGGATGCTTTTTTCTGAATGCCAAACAGATGGCTTATTGGGCTTCCCAGCCTTATTTTTTAGACCGGGATACGAGTTTTATCGGCCCCTTGGAAAGCATCGCCTCTCTCGGCATCATGCGAACCTTCAGAATCTATAAACCCGGTCCCGCTTATGCCAGTTTCCTGGAGATTCAGCACTTTGGCACCGCATTTCTCAACCTAATCGGTCGAGGCATTAACATCTCCCCCGGATAAAAAAGCCCCATCCCCCCCATCAACCAAGGACAAATAACAAATGACAAATGACAAATGACAAATGACAAATGACCAAGGACAAATGACCAAGGACAAATGACCAAGGACAAATGACAAATGACAAATGACAAATGACAAATAACAAATGACAAATGACCCCCAATAAAAGAGCCACAGATGAATAACATCTGTGGCTCAATCATTACGAGACGTTTATGTCAAGCGCCTTAGAACAGGAATATGTCATTCCGGGTAACCTGACCCGTCTGGACGACAGCAATGGTGATCATCTCAGCGGTATTGGCTCGGTCAGTCACTCCCGCACCGTTTTTATCCCAGAGCAAGAACCCGCCTGCATCTTGGGCGTCGAAGATGATCGCCGAAGTGCTAGCATTTCCACTAATCAGGTTCTCGAAGCTACCCGTGTAGGGCGTGGTTTTGTTAGTAGAGAAGAAGTCGATGTTGGTCCGCAGTCCAGCGATCGCTTCGGGGTCTAAACCAAAGCCAGAAAGGTTGAGGTAGATTTTATCCCGACCACTCTCGAAGCTGGTGATGGTATCACCCGTGGTTGCGGTTCCATCGGTAGGTAGCGGATTTTCCTCGGGGACACCATCACGGGCATCCAGAATACTGGTGAAGAGGAAGGCATCAGCTGCACCAGAGGTTCCAATCAGGCTGTCTGCACCCCAGAATCCTTCCAGGGTATCCACGCCGGGACTATCAGCTCGCAGGGTATCTCCTTCTCCACTCCCCGTGAGGAAGTCATTACCGCTACCGCCCATCAGGGTGTCATCGGAGCTACCAGCAACCAGCACGTTATCGCCGGAGACTGCCATGAGCAGGTTTCCACCCCCACCGTTGCGGGCGTAGAGGGAGTCATTGCCTTCGCCACCGATCAGGGTGTTTCCGGTTGCACCATCGAGGATCAGGGTATCGTTGCCTTTGTCCCCAGACAGATAAGAATCGGCTCCGGAGGAAACGATGGAATCGTTATCTTGACCCCCGTACAGGGTTACGGCAGCAGCTGTACCAACCAGGGAGTCGTTCCCTTGGTTACCAAAGCCAATGCTGGAGGCCCCACTGAGGGATAAGTAGTCCAGATTGTTTCCCGCGATCGTGTCGTTGTCTTCGATGTTGCCACCATATAAGGTGTCGCGAGTATTGCTACTGAGCATGGTGTCGTTACCTTTATCTCCATACAGGAGGTTGGTGCCGCCACCTACGGTTACGGTGAGCCCATCGACTAGGGAGACACCGGAAACCACGGTGTCATTATCTTGTCCACCATATAAGGTGCTGCGAGAGAACCCGGTGGTTTCTAAGTAGTCTGCGCCAGTATTACCAAACACCAGGACCTGACTGCCTCGGTTGAACAGGGAATCATCCCCCTCGCCGCCGAGCATGGTCTGACGTCCGCGATCGCCCCCGTAGGAGTAGACGTAATCGTTCCCGGTCCCACCGTTTAACCAGTTGTTGCGAGGGAAGCCTGCGAGTTCCCGTCGAGCACCTGCTACAGTGTTCACCCCATCGGTTGCTAACCCGAGTTCTCCGGTAGCATCTTTACTGAGCATGAACAGGGAGTCATTTCCTTCCCCCCCGAACAGGCTGTCGCGATCGCCAATCCCAAAGATGACGTCATTGCCTTTGTCACCGCTGAGATAGTTGCGTCCAGGGTTTCTGGGAACAGCTACGCCGTCTTCTACAACGACGCCCACTCCCAAGCCCGCTGTTGCACCTGCGCCAGATGCTCCGCCAAATAAGAACGGAGGCACGAAGCCAATGCCGCCAATGGTATCAGGAACGAAGGCCGCGCCTCCACCTGTGGCACCCGAGCCACTACCGGCGATTTCAATCACCTGGATGGTATCGTCGCCGACACCACCGTAGAGGGTATCTGAACCTAAGCCAGAGCCACTGATAAAGTCATCGCCGCCGTTTCCAAAGGCGAGGTTGCCCCCCAGACCATTACCAAAGTTGAAAATATCTTCGCTGTCTTCTACTAGGTTTTCGGATTGGTTGTTGGAGCCACCGTAAACCGTGTCGCGACCTAAGCTGCCTCGGGCTTCATACCGATCTTGGCCTAAGTCGCCAAAGAAGACGCTCCCGCCCCCTTTGCTCACCAAAAAGTCATCGTCTTGACCCCCATACAGGGTGTCTCCTGAGGTGCTAGAGGTCAGGGAATCATTTTCTGTATTCCCAAAAATTAAACTCCCACCGACGGTATCGGTGGTAATAAAATCACTTCCCGTTAGGCCCAGAACCGTATCTGCGCCTAGGCCAAACGAAAATAGATCTAGGGTATCGTTCGGATTTAACGGGTTTGTATCGAGTATTCTAACCATTCAGTTTCTCACTCCTCATCTGTTTCGTGTCGTCCTTGTCAAGTCTGCTCAGGCAGCTAACCTAGGAAACCCTTGACTTTGGTTGAGTCGTCTGGACTTTCTGTCAGCAGCAAGTCTAGCCCAATTGGGTGCTAATGTCTAGTCTGGCAAGATGGCAAAATTTTAGTTGTTCCAACTATGACCGATTAGCATGGCTCATTGATTTTAGCTTGACAATGCTGGGGTGCACGACTATGATACCAATCCGAGAGTTCCCTTTCCTTAAAATGGCTCAAAATGCTTACCCAGGCAGCTCTTATTCCTCTATTCTGTGTTTTCTTTTTCAGACCCGGCAGATCGCGGTAAAGTTTATCAAATTGGGGGCCAGTCGGCTAACCCTCCATAGGCGGAACCCAGTGATAATCCTCCTTGTGACCTGCTTTTCATCGGCTTACACCAAGTAAGGGGATTCCAACAAATAAATCATCCTTGCTTTGATGCGATCGCACCTAACAAGGCTCTTTTAGCCCGCGCAGGCACCGCTTTGTCCTGTGAGCCTCCAGGCTTGAGCCTGCGGGTTTTTTGAAGGTTTTATTTTTTG
>NZ_JAMXOT010000218.1 GCF_024220515.1 Oscillatoria sp. HE19RPO | reverse complement strand
CAACAAATAAATCATCCTTGCTTTGATGCGATCGCACCTAACAAGGCTCTTTTAGCCCGCGCAGGCACCGCTTTGTCCGTGTAGCTCCAGGCTTGAGCCTGCGGGTTTTTTGAAGGTTTTATTTTTTGGAGTTCCCTTACTACAAACTGCTGGACGGGGGGGAACGACTGAAGTCGTTACTACAAACTGCTGCCAGGGGGGGGGAACGACTGAAGTCGTTACTACAAACTGGTGGACGGGGAGGGGGGTAGAGGCGATCTCGATCGCCTCTGGGGTTGATTTAGATCTCCTGACCGGGTGATGATTATCTTAGGGTTGCACATCTTATCATCACGGATTTATTTTGAATGCGGGGTTAGATTAGAGCTAGAAAATAAAAGAGATTAAGGGATGTAATCGATTCATGATTCGCCCTTGAGGAGGGACTCAAAATGATCGGAATTTTTTGGATCGCACTGGGAAGCAGTTTAACAGCCTGGTTTTGTTATATGAATACCTCGGAAGAAATTCCCCGAATTCTGGCGATCGCCGTCGGTACCCTGGGGGTTAGCTGCGATCTAGTCATTGCTCCTTGGCCGATTCAACTCTCCCTCGTTCTCTTCATTTTATATTGCACTCGCCATATTTCTCCCCCACCCACAAAAGCCAACTAGCTTCCCCACTCTTGCTCATTCAAAATAGTCTGATTCTTGTCTAGGAATAGTGGGTCCGAGGGTCCGATTCCTCTAACTTTGAGATTACAATGACATCTCAAACCCTTTATATTGAAATAAAAATAGCGCGAGATTGGCTGAATGTGATTTACAATACCGGACCTGCCTGGGAAAGATGATAGGGTGAGGGTATTCGAGTTTAAACCCGTCCCTGCTACACCTTGTTTCATTTGGATTTCATCAACACAAACTCATAAGCTGGGTTTAGGTTGATAAAATATGATTGGGGTTGGCTGAAACCCCCTATAATTAAGAGGCTGAAACTGCCAAGAGTTTTTGCCAAGCTGTTCAGGGAATATCAGCTTAGAGAGTTTTAGCAGAGTTAGGAAACCGATCGCTTCAGGAAACTCCAAATCATCAAACCCCACCGTGAATATTGCTCAGGACAAGGCCAAGGCACTATGCCCGGATATCTTTACCCGGAAATGGATGATCGGATTGCCCTTCAGTGAAGAGAATTGGTTGGCTGGTAACCGATGGGGATCGTCGATCGCCCGTTGAGTTTAGAGGGTTTTAGGTATAAAGGCGGATTAAGTCATCCAACAGCGATCGCCTTCCAGGTGAAAAATGAACAAAGGGACCGAGGCAAGGCAGTTGATCCCTAACTGACCGATGCAAGCTAGAGATAACCCTAAGTGAATCAGGCTTCGGATCGAGGCGACCCTTGAAAAACTCAACCCTTGAGAATCAATCCCCACCCAAAACTGCCAAAAATTAATCCCTAACTGTGCGACATCAAGCTATAAATAAGAGAATATATTGCTCAAAAGTTGGTGCTTTCGGGGTGGTAAAAGCTATCATCAAAGATAATCCAGTAAACATTGAACTAAACCCACAGCGGCGAGAGGGAGTGAGGATGAACCCTCACTCCCTCTCGCCCCACCCGTGCGACTCTGTGGGGATCTTCAGGATCAACCCCAGCGCCAGCCAACCACTTGGGGCAAAAAGCGCTTAACCGGCTTAATTTTGGGAATAATCTAAGTAAGCATATTAAACCACCAGCCATGACAAACTTCGCATCACAGCGGCGTGCTGTAGTTGTCCAGAATGCGTTTTCTCCCTTCGGCAATAAGCTCATCCAAGCGGGCTATGCCGATCGCGAACAAGTTCAACGCGCCCACATCGAAAGTCGCAAATCCGGCAAACCTCTTACCGAGGTCCTCGAAGCCATTACCGGAAAGCAACTGCCTCCAGAGTTGCTCAGGCAGTACAAAAAACAACAGCTTTTTGAACTGAAAATTGTCTACGGCGTAGAAGCCTTGGATCCGGAAATCACCGAACTGTCACCGGAACAACTCGGTCCACTCCTAGAGACATTACTTCCCCTGGAAAGCTGCCGTCGCCATCGCATCCTGCCCATCTCCCGCAACGAGGGCGACTCCCCGTCAGTGTCCGTGGCAATGGTCGATCCAGATAACTTAGAAGCCCTGGACGACTTGGGCCGCATCCTCAGACCCCAGGGACTGAGACTACGCCGACTGGTGATTACACCAGAAGACTATAACCACTTACTCAATCAATATTCTGACGAAAAGGCAAAAGAGCAACAGGCCAAAGCCGAACAAGCCAATAAACTCGATTTAAGCCTGAACTCTGACCTCTTCAATGGAGGCGAGGACGACTCCCTGATTGACGCCCCAGAAGAAGATGAAGACATGAACCTGGATGCGGCGTTGCGCGGGGCCAACGACGCACCGATTATTAACACCGTTAATAAAATCTTAGCCAAAGCCCTCTCCGATGGCGTCTCCGATATCCACGTCGAACCCCAGGAAGAGTTTCTCCGAGTGCGGATGCGCAAAGATGGCGTACTCCAGGAGTTTGCCCGGTTACCCAGTAAAATTACAAATGCCTTGACCTCTCGGTTCAAAATTATTTCCGATATGGATATTGCCGAACGGAGGAATGCCCAGGATGGACGGATTCGGCGGATCTTCCAGGGACGCACCGTGGACTTCCGGGTAAACTGTCTGCCGTCGCGGTATGGCGAAAAACTCTGCTTACGGATTTTGGACAACTCCTCCACCCAGTTGGGGTTAGATAAGTTAATTTCCAATCCGGAGAGTTTGGCCCTAGTCCGGGAAATGGCCAGTCGTCCTTTTGGCCTGATTTTGGTGACGGGACCCACGGGTTCGGGGAAATCCACCTCGCTGTATTCGGTGTTAGCCGAACGGAATGACCCAGCGGTGAATATCTCCACCGCCGAAGACCCGATTGAATATGCCTTGCCCGGGATTACCCAATGTCAGGTGATTCGGGCCAAAGGATTGGACTTCACCAACTTGTTGCGGGCCTTCATGCGGCAAGACCCGGACATCATTCTGGTGGGTGAAACCCGGGATAAAGAAACGGCGAAAACGGCGATTGAAGCGGCCTTGACGGGTCACTTAGTGTTAACCACCCTGCATACCAACGACGCGGCAGGGGCGATCGCCCGTTTAGATGAAATGGGGGTTGAACCCTTCATGGTGGCCGGTTCTCTGATTGGGGTATTGGCCCAGCGCTTGATGCGGCGGGTTTGTAGCGAATGTCGCATCGCCTATACCCCCACTCCCGAAGAACTCGGTCGCTTTGGTCTCTCCGTTTCTGGGGAAAATAATATCACCTTCTATAAAGCGAACTCCATTCCCCCAGCAGAACGCAAAGCCGCCCAAGAAGCAGGGACTTTATGCCAGAAATGTGGGGGCGGTGGATATAAAGGCCGGGTTGGGGTTTATGAAGTCCTCAAAAACACTGAAAATCTCCAAATGTTAATTTCTCAAGGTGCTCCCACGGAACGGATTAAGGAAGCCGCCGTGGAAGAGGGGATGGTGACCTTGCTCGCCTATAGCCTCAACCTGGTTCGGGAAGGTCATACCACCTTTGAAGAGGTTGAACGGGTTACCTTTACGGACTCGGGCTTGGAAGCTGAACTCAAAGCCAAACGCAAAACGGGCCTAACTTGTAAAGCTTGCGGGGCCGGATTGCAGCAAGAGTGGCTGGATTGTCTGTACTGCTTGACCCCACGCTTCCAAGAGTAAGGCGATCGCGGCCTAACTTTCCACAACAATTTACTTTCAATACAATCTAAACAGAGATTATCGGAGAGAACGCGACTATGGCAGGTCTGGTCATTGAAGATATTATGGAGTCCCTGGTTGAACAAGGTGGCTCAGACATCCACATCCAAGCCGGTGCACCCATTTTCTTCCGCATCAGCGGGAAACTAACTCCTCAGACCCAATTTGGGGAAAGTCTCGCCCCGGAAGATTGTCAGCAAGTCATCTTCCAAATGCTCAACAACCAACAGCGCAAAACGTTGGAGCAGAACTGGGATTTAGACTGCGCTTACGGGGTTAAAGGATTGGCCCGGTTCCGGGTGAACGTTTATCGGGAACGGGGTTGCTGGGCCTCTTGTTTGCGGGCCTTGGGTTCCACCATTCCCAATGCGGATAAGTTAGGGGTTCCCCAGGTGATCCGGGAAATGACCGAGCGCCCTCGGGGGCTATTGTTGGTCACGGGTCAAACGGGTTCGGGAAAAACCACCACGATGGCCGCATTGCTGGATCTGATCAACCGCACCCGCGCTGAACATATTCTCACGGTGGAAGACCCGATCGAGTATGTGTTTCCCAATATCAAGAGCTTATTTCACCAACGGCAAAAAGGGGAAGACACCAAGAGCTTCGCGAATGCTCTCAAAGGAGCTCTGCGTCAAGACCCGGATATTATTCTAGTGGGAGAAATGCGGGACTTTGAGACGATTTCTCTGGCGGTGTCTGCTGCAGAAACAGGTCACTTGGTCACCGGGACTCTGCACACTAACTCGGCGGCAGGGACCGTAGACCGGATGCTGGATGTGTTTCCGCCAGAAGTTAAATCTCAAATTCGCGCCCAGATGGGGATTTCGTTAATCGGGATTTGCAGTCAAAACTTGGTCCCTAAAATTGGCGGAGGTCGGGTCTGCGCCCAGGAGATTCTCGTCAATAATGCTGCTATTGGCAACTTAATCAAAGAAGGCAAGACGGCGCAGATTTACTCCATGATCCAAACCGGGGGTCGCTTGGGAATGCAGACGATGGAAATGGCTCTGGCTAAACATTACAAAGATGGCAAAATCTCTTGGGATGCGGCGATGAGTAAAGCGGTGAAAGCCGATGAACTCGAACGGTTGATCGGACCCTCACCGGCCCTCAGCAATGCACCGGCAGGTCGCTAATTGGGTTGGCAGGATATTGGCGGGGGAATGGGTAAATCCCTCCCCGTCAATCCTTCCGATCTCCCCAGGCCAATCCAGATCAAGATCGCCGGTTGTTAGGATGGAATCGGCCCTTACATTAGACATTGACGGATGCTCCGAGTCCTTCCATCCCTGCACTCTCTTAATTTATCCCGAACAGGAGGTTAACTATGGCGACAAACGTTATTACAACGGAAGAAAAAAAGAAAGGCTTTGATTTTGCCGCATTTGAAGAAAATCTGAATGTGGCAATGGCTAAAATGACGGTGAAAGACAAAGCCGTTTTTTCCCGTCAATTAGCCGTGATGTTTAACTCTGGTGTGGCGTTAATGAAGGCGATCGCCATGCTGGGGGAAACCTCAGATAATGCCAAATTAAAAAAGGCCCTGCGGCAGATTAAAGGAGAACTGGAAACTGGGGTCCCTCTTTCCGAGGCGATGTCCAAATTCCCCGATATCTTTGATGACCTCTACTGTGCAATGGTCGAGTCTGGCGAAATTGGGGGGGTGCTTGACATGGTGCTCAACCGTCTCGCCATTGCCTTAGAAAAATCCGCCAAAATTCAAAACCACATCAAATCCGCCTCCGCCTATCCCAAAGCAGTGGGAAGTATTGCGGTCATCGTGTTTTTCGCCATGACGACTTTTCTGCTGCCGACCTTTGCGGGCATTTTCGAGGAATTGGGTGCAGAGTTACCTATGTTTACCCAAATTATGCTGGGAATCAGTGAGTTTACTCGGACGCCGGTAAAAATTGGTTCCTTGATTGTCTCCATTTTCCTCCTAGTGACTGCCTACAAAGCATTTTACAAAACCCCCCAAGGCCGCTTAATCTGCGATCGGATGTACTTAAACTTACCCGTCATTGGTCCATTAATTAAACTGACTGCGGTGGCTCGTTTCTGTGGCACGTTTTCCATGTTAACCGGCGCGGGCGTCCCCATGCTCAGTTGCTTTGATATTGTGGCCCGTACTGCCGGAAATCAGGTGATTACTAATGCGATTAATAATGGTAAAGCCGAGGTGGAACAAGGGGGGAGCTTAACGGAAGCCTTTGAGAGAGAAAACATCTTTCCGGCAATGGCGATTTCGATGATGCGAATTGGAGAAGAAACCGGGGAACTGGACAAGATGCTGTCCAAAGTTGCCGATTTTTATGAAGATGAAGTGGAACAAGCGGTCAAAGGTCTCACCAGTACCCTGGAACCGATTATGATGGTGGGGATTGCGGCAATGGTGGGTTCGATTTTGATGTCTATGTATCTGCCCATGTTTGCAGTGTTTGACCAACTCGGATAAACCGAGAGGGATGAGCTGGATTGACGAACCGATTCCTGAGAGCAAAATTCTAAGCACTAGCGGGGTTTATTGTCAATTTCCCCCGCTTGTCATCTGATGTCGGTTTCTTGATACGGCTCATTGACTGGAATGCTGACTCAGTTGAGGTCAATCCAGAAGTTGAAAAGTCTTGAAAAATCATGTCTCTTAAACAATACCATTACGAACAATTACTGGCTGACTATAGTAATCGGGCCAGTGCGATCGCCCTGCTTCGGCAGTATCGAACCTATTTGGAAATGATTCCAAGTATGCGCCGTCCCCAGGAAAGTGTCATTCCCATTCCCTTGCCGAATATCCGCATTCGCGAAACCATCTCTTCCCATTCTCCCACTGGATTAAATGCCAACTCCGGTGAGGTGATTTCTTTACCCTGCGATGTCGCCATTCTGATGTGTGACCCGGATTGGAAGGTTAAAATGGGTGGGGAAATCTTTGTGTTTATTCATCGTCCCGAAGAAGATTTTTCCGATTTACTCCGCCGGTGGCGACAAACTCAAATGTGGTTATCTCACGCCTACGAGTGGTTAATGCCTCTGCGTTACCAATACATGATTGGGGAAGGGTCGGATACGATTTATCCCCTATTTGTAGTGTTTGATGATACCCCCGATCGCATTAAACGTGGTCTTAAAGGGGCTTCTCTCCCCTTCGTCGTTCAAAACCTCAGTGGGTTAATTGATGAGGAGGAACCCTTGGAGGAAGCGGAAGATCTTTTTATTTTCCAGGAAGAAAAAATCATTGAAGAATAGTTGCTCCCCCTGCACCGATATCAGGAATTACCGGGGTGAATCAAAGGATATTCAGGTGTAGTTCCCATCGCCCTTTCCTGTAATTTGAAATAAAATCTATTACTAGATATGGGTAAAATTGTCAAGGACTTTCTCAAGGTTTTATACCCCTTCCCTGATTGCACCTCCAAGTCCCGATCGCCGGGAAAAATCCGAGGAGGAGGCGATCGCCACATCGGTCTTTTCCTGACCCCATTGTAATCAGCCTAGATGCCACTTCTCAAACTGGCACAGGGTTTCTAATTCTTCACCCCTTCGGCAATAGAATCAAGCCAAACCAGATCAGGAAACCATCGAATTTTTACACCGGGTGAAAACCAGAGATTGAGGGTGTTTTTTATGAACCAAGTTCCTTCGCAACAACACACAACAGCCTGGATTATTCAAGTTTGGGCTTCCTTTGCGATCGCCTTAGCCGCGACGGGCGTAGGCATCGTTAACTTACCCGTTAACAATTGGGTCAAAGGCTACATGGGAATGGGGGTCCTCTTCACCGTCGGCTCATCATTTAGCCTCGCCAAAACTCTACGCGATCGCCATGAAGCCGAAAAACTCACCTCAAAAGTAGAAGAAGCGCGAGTCGAACGCATCCTCACCGAACATAACAGCTTGAAATAAACCCAAAAAAGCCCCAACAGTCATCAACCATTGAGGCTTTCTTGCAAATCGGGGCTTCTTCTTACCCGGTGTTCGTAGTAACGACTTCAGTCGTTCTCCAGCTTCCTACCCCTGTTCGTAGTAACGACTTCAGTCGTTATCCCATTTGAGGCTGTTGTTTGTAGTAACGACTTCAGTCGTTATCCCATTTGAGACTGTCTTCAAAATCAAGCCGCTTTCCTACCCCTTCAACAAACCAAAACAATCAAGTTTCGCCTCTTTGAAGTGAGTCAAGCGCACCCCTCTAGTCCCGAGTTGGCTTCTTTTTCTTCGACTTAGACACTTCTTTTTTACGACGAGTCCCCACAATAGAAACCGCCTGTTCCACCGGATAACCCACTCGGGGAATCACCTGAAACTGTCGCTCTTTTTCCAGTTGCTTCAGTTCCGTGTAATCCACCCAGTGAATGCAGTCCACTGGACAAGTGTCGATCGCCTCTTGAATCACATCCTCCGGGTCTCCGTCCTGACGAACTACCCGAGAACGTCCATAATCCTCCTCAATATAGAAGGTATTTCGCGCCACATGAGCGCAATGTTTGCAGCCAATGCAAGTCGGTTCGTCCACATAGACACCATTTTGTCGCAATGCGCCGCCTAACTCTGGCTCCAAACCTGAACGTTCCGGAGCATCCCGTAACGCGCCACCCAACTCCGGTTCCAGACCCGAACGGTCCGGAGTTTCGGGGGTTGAGAACTCAGAAAAATCATCCATTAGCTTGCCCAACGTTGCAAGACAACCCGGATCGAACCATCCTGATTTTTTTCCTGTTCGGCAATTTGAAACCCTTGTTTCGCCGTTTCATTCACCACAGTGTGAAAGGCATAGCGCTGGGTAACTTCATTCAGAAACCGATTCACCGTCCAGGGTTGCTGCCAATATTGCAAATCTGCAACCAGGGAATATTCTTCGCCGTTCCAAGCAAACCCGATGTCATACCCATTCTCTTGGGCGATCGCCACTTCGGCATTATGGGTTAATCCTTTATAACCCCGAACCTCCGTCGGACCAGATTTCCAGTCAATTCCCAACTCCGTTAACGCCGATTGCAACGAAGTCAGATTGCGAATTTGGGTCTTAATTTGGCTGAAATGTGACATAGTGATGACTCTCTTTTGCTGACAATTGTGAATCTAAAGGGACCAGAAACAATTAAATTGCAGTTTTACAAAAATTTACCACTCACTCCAACTCGCCTGGGCGGTTGCAGTCTGGGACAGTTCTACCACTTGGGCAAAATGTTCCGAAGTCTTCTCCTGGACAAGGACCTGTCCCAGTTGGGCTTCGATCGCCGCTGTGACTTCTGCACAGGATGCACCGACAATGCCAGTGACTTTTTCCTGCACTCGACCATCGGGGTAGATGACAAATTCGAGTGTTTCCATGGGTTTGGTTTGCGTTGTAGGTGGTTGGAATTCATCCGCAGGCATCCCTAGCGCCGCCAGTCAGGCCTTTGGGTCAATTCAGGGATCCTAGACTGCCCAGATTGGCCAGCCTTGTTACTTATTGTGACCAATCGAATTATATTGAGTCATACCTTAACAAAATTTATTACCGATTAGAGTAAATCACTCAATATTTGCTAAGTTTCCCCTAAGTTGAGGGAGTCGTCAAGTGATCCCCGCTACCAAATCTGAAGGGGCAGCCCCTTGAGTCCCAGCTATTTTCAACCCCTCCCCATCCCCGCCATTGCTCTACAGTCAGGCCGCTTTACCCCGGGCTAATCTAGGACCAACCGTCTGGAAACATTGACACAATTGATGCTCCCCCATAAAAATTTTGATAGGTCTGGCCCCCGTCCAGTCATTCATAATTCTTTACAAATCCCGGCGCATCTCACCCCAGAAACCGTGCTGCTGCTCAACTTCCGTTAGATAATGGGAATCTGTTTAATTCAAGGAATCCCCCATGAGTAACCTGCAAACCCCCCACTCCCCAACCCAAAAACCCCTCCGCATCGGTGTTCTCGGGTTTGGAGGCTTAGGACAAGCTGCCGCCCGGATCCTCGCCCCCAAACGCGAAACCCTCTGGGTGGCTGCTGCCGATAAACAAGGATATGCCTACAATTCCCAAGGCTTAAATCCCGATGCCTGCATCCGCACCTACCATCAACAGGGGTCCCTCGGCTATCTCGAACCCGGTGGCATCCTCAGCCAAGACAGCATCGCCGAATTAATTTCTCAAGCTGACGTGGATGGGTATTTCCTCGCCTTACCCAACCTTCCCAATACCTTCATGGCATCGGTGGCGAGACAATTTATCGAGTCTGGATGGCGCGGCGTCTTAGTCGATGCGCTCAAACGCACTAGCGCCGTTGAACAGTTACTTGAACTCCAGGATGACTTACAAAAAGCCGGGATTACCTACATGACAGGCTGTGGTGCTACCCCCGGCTTATTAACGGCTGCTGCGGCTTTAGCCGCCCAAAGTTATGCTGAAATCCATAGCGTGAAAATTACCTTTGGCGTCGGGATTGCAAACTGGGAAGCCTATCGTGCCACGATTCGCGAAGATATTGCCCATATTCCTGGTTATACCGTAGCCCAAGCGATGGCGATGAGCGATGCAGAGGTGGAAGCGTTGCTCGATCGCACCGATGGCAAATTGGCCTTGGAAAACATGGAGCACGCCGATGATATCATGTTGGAATTGGCGGGAATTTGTTCGCGCGATCGCGTCACTGTGGGCGGGATTGTAGATACCCGCAATCCCAAAAAGCCCCTGAGTACCAATGTCCAAATTACGGGTCGCACTTTCGAGGGTAAAATTTCGACTCATACCTTTACCCTCGGGGATGAAACCAGTATGGCGGCGAATGTTTGCGGTCCTGCGTTTGGGTATTTGAAAGCCGGAGTGCGCTTGCATCAACGGGGGATTTACGGGTTGTTAACAGCGGCGGAAGTGATGCCGTTGTTTGTGCAGTAAGTCTGAGGGGGCGATCGCCGGGTGAGTTTTGAAGTGCGATCGCCCCCGAGTTTGCTTAAGTCAGGCGATCGGGGAGGGAACCGCTTCTGCCAACTCTTGGAATACTGCACCGCGATCGAGCAGGTCCTGTTTCGCCTCCTCCGAAAGCCCCATCACCTTAGACAAAATCGCCCCTTCTGCGATCGCCCCATTCAAATTCGCACCCCGCAAGCGAACCCGCACCAACTTGGCATGATTCAACTTCGCATCTACCAACATCGCCCGAAACAAGTTGGCACCTGTGAAATCCGTATAATGCAACGTGGCATAACTCAAGTCCGCACCGCCCAAATCCGCATCCGTGAGATCCGCACCACTTAAATCCGCACCACTGAGATTCGCGCCGGTCAAATTTGCGCCGGTCAAATTTGCCCCACTCAGATTCGCACAATAGAGATTGGCCCCAATCAGGGTAGAGCGGAAGAAATCACAGCCAACAAGTTTAGCGCGAAATAGATTAGCACCAAACAAGCTCGTGCGAAAGAAACTGACACCACTCAACTCCGCATTACTCAGATCCGCCCGGAACAGGTCCGTATCGCGAAAGTCTCGTTCTCCAGCCGCATACCGTTCTAGTAGTTCCTTAGCATCCATATTTTTAAGGGGGTTATTTTACACCTTACTCTTCTATTTTCTCAGAATAAGGCGGTTATTTGGAAAAGTTTAAGGTTTGGCTAATAGTTTGGGTTGGGGTGCGTGTGGGTTGGAGGTGGTTAGAGGGCGAGAAAACCACCTGGTGAAAAACCCTATTTCAAAGGAGATGGGTACAAGGGTCATGTAAACCTGTCCGGCGAAATGTCAACCCCCACACAAATGGATGATTCTTTAGATAGTAGCTAAACTTAAAAGCTCATCTAGCTGCTTTTTAAAGTCTGGCGAACCCTTTAAAGGAGTATAGGTTTCTCCTTCGTAGGGTCGCCAAATATGAGTAGAATTAAACTGTTTAAACCCGGGCATCGTTTCAAACTCTGCCGTCAGATTTTGAGCTAAAACTAATCCCGGAATTGATAAATCAGGTAAATCTTCCAAAAGTTCACTATAAGTCCTAAATTCATCAACTTCCACCCCAACTAAAGCATAGCGAAACGAAGCCGTAAGCCGGAGAATTTGATAGAAAAGAATCCCTACTTCTGTCATTTGATAAGCACTCTCAGGCGTCGTAATGCCCCTTTCACTCAGATTGTTGGCGTAAACCCGACACCACCAATTTTCTTCCATATCTTGAAAAATTTTGGTTTAGGGTAGACATTTACTCCCATTTGAAAGCAGCCATTCCGTTACCCCACAAATTTAGAGTTAGTCATTAAACCTGTGAGATAATTTCTTTACATTTAGTTTGATTTCGACATATATTTGCAGGGTAGCCACTAGGAAAAAGCGAATTAGCAGCATCTACAACTTTATCTAGGTAGTCAATCACTTTTTTTTCTATGATTTGATTTTGATTTTGATCTATATTCTTATTTTCAAAATCTTTATAATAAACTTCGAGTTCTTTGTCTTTAAATATTAAATATAGAACCAGTTTAGAGGCATGAGTTAAAAACAGCTTCCGTCGATTATCTGAAGTATTTTTTTCTTGGTTATTTTGCTCCTTTAAAAGAGTGCCTTCAACCACTTTCATTATCTGGACTAATTTCCATAGTTTTAAGCTATTAGTATTTGGGTTAAACAGTCTTTTATAGGGTTCAGTGTTAATATCATCCCACAAAGTGCCGATTTTATCTTTTGCTCTAACAGCAAAAGATATGTCTATACTACAAGCTAGAGCAATTGTAGCATCTTCTAATGTAAATCCTTGTTGTTCTGAAGGTATTATTTCTCCAGTTTTATAAATATAAATAACATCTTCAAACTTTAATTCGATTTTGATGCGCTCTTGTTCAGGATCGAGAGATACAAAATCCCGGCGATCAATTTTGTTTTGAGTATTATTATATTTTGTAACTGATTTTGCAAACTGTTCTGGACATTTTTCTAAAGAGATTAAACGAATAGGAATGTAGGCTAATGCAACATGATCAGGGTACGTTTTATTAGCTTCATATACCGAACCAATGGTTTGAGCACCATTAATGATATGTAAGTCTTTACATTCAAATAATCCAGAGTCGGATTTATCTCCTCCAAGCATTTTTTTTGTAACCGTTCTACATAGCGCAGTAATTCCATTATTATAATACCAAAAATGCTCAGGTTGGTTCTTTAATGTTTCAATAATTCCATCATTAATCTCGGTATTTCCAAGATAACATCTAATGTTGGGGGCAAATATTTTAGGATAATACTGATCTCTCCATTCTGCAACATCTTTTGCAGATATACGCCCACAAATAGACTCAAATGGTTCTGGAATCTTAACCCAGTTACCCAGCATAATATCTATATCAATAGGAGAGTTATCAAGACCTTGAGATATTATTTTATGAACTTCAGATTGCCTCAAAACCTCATAACTAACAACATCACTGATGTCATTAATTTCATTTAACCTTTCCTTAATTAAATTTTCCGAATCTTGAGGTAAATTTTGGATACCCGTATAAATTATCATTAACTTGTACTGGGTGTTTGCATCATTTAAGGCAATTTCTATTTCATCCTTTTTGTTTAAAATTTTTTTATTAAATTTATTAAACTCCCCGTCCAATATATAATCAAAACCCTTTAAAAATTTGTGGGTTGCAGCTGTATCAAAAGTTTTTTGGCCTTTGCTGCTCCATTTTGATTGGATCAAATAAAGAATTTTTTGTTTTTTATGATAAAAAATTCCATCAATTCCATTATCTTGAGGACCATCAGTTAATGAATTAGCCGCTTCTATTGCCGAGGTATTTCCAAATGTCATGACAACAAAGGCGGCTAAAGCTCTTGACAAAAATAGCTCTTCACTACTCGATTTACTTAATGAGGTAAAATCTGAGGTATCAATTAAGTTTTTGAATTGATTGTCTAAGTAAGATTTAATATGACGTAAGTGAATTTGGCTCATTGTTTTTTAAATTACTCAAATGGAGGGTTAATCAGATAATTTCCCTAACTTAGTTTATAAAAAATATTTGTACACATTTACTTAGTTGTAACTACTTAGGAGGCAATAGAGCTTTTTATTGGTAAAAAAGTTGATATCATACACTAAAATTAGTGATGATTTCGCAAAAGTTAATGAAATAATCACTTTTCACAGTATATCGCAAGTCAACGCTCCTAGCCTGACTATTACAAAAAATTCATAAATCATCACAGTTTGCAACAAATCGATACAAACTGAAATCTTTTCATGGTGAACTTGCGTCAAATGGAAGAGTCCTACATTATAGGAGATCTATTGCTTGACAAGCCAGGGAAAACAGGGGATAGAAAAATTTCAACATTTTTTTCTAATTCATGATTAGAGGAAATGCTATAAATCGTCCGTTCTCCATTTCAAGTCAACTCACACGCAGAAGATCATTCAGCGTAACTATTCATCTGCCCGAAATACAGTCATAGCAAGGCTTTCAGAATTCAGGTTAGGTCTAAACCAACAGTTCATTCTCAATAAGCACAAAAAAATAAGGGCTTTAGATTTTTTTGTTGAAAATGGATAAACAGGTAAAAATGGCTAGAACCCATACTAAACGAGGTTTGTAGCCAAATAATTACGACATGAATGCTTACTGCCCAACTAGCCCGAGATCGGGTAAATCTTCTTCCTCTCCATCGCAACTTGCTTCCTTCATATCAACAACCCTCAAGCATCGATTCCATGAAAAAATGTGGGGTGTTCTTAACTTGAAGAACACCTCATCCACACTTTTAAAACTACTCTTCTGGTTCGATTCCCGCCGCCCGTAATTGAGCCGCTAATCGTTCAGCCCGTTGGCGTTCTTGTTCCGCCTGTTGGCGTTCCTGTTCAATCCGTTCGGTACGCCACAAGAGTAAATTGCCCGCTTCATCCCACCAGCGTAGCCAGTATCCGGAACGATTTTCTCGTTTTCCTTCCCAGACTCCTAGAAATAGCTGCATTTCTGGTATCCAATAGCGGTTTTTTTCATTGGCGTCTTCTAGTTTATACCGCTGATTTTCTTTTAGGCGATAGAGTTCTAATATCCCACTCTCTAAATCAAAAATGCCATAGTTCAGGATCTGCAAAATCTGCTCGTAGTAGAAGAATTTTCCCGGGGGATAGGTCGGTTTGCTGGAATATTCTCCCCCTTCTGTTTCTGATAAAAACTCTAAAACGAGGGTGGGAATTTCCCCTTGCAGTCGTGGGGTATAACTCCGCTCAACTTCGGAGCGGTTAGCGGTAATATGGGGAATGTAGGCCCAATCAGGTGCTTTGACGACCATTTTGCCATTGATGGTGGCACAAATGCCGTAATTGGTGGGAGTTAGAGCAGTCTCCGGGAGTTTTCCCGCTAACTCCAAACTTTCGGTTAATGCTGCTGCCAGAGTCGGTTGATTGATGTTATCCACTGGGTCATCAGGCAGCACAAAATCATCGGGCAACTTTTCCCAGGTGATGGTGTAAGGGGAGGAGGTAGCTAACATGATGATTCCTGCCAGGGTAGGGTTCATTTATTACTATATCATGGCTCTGGGTGCGGCGTCTTGTCGGGGTGATTTATGAATTGCCGTGACACTTAGGGTTGGGTTGAGCTTTGCACAAATTGATCCTACGATAAATCGGCTATGATGATTAACACAAGCGTTAGGTTCATTATCCTGTGATGAACTTGGGAGCCCGCTATCACCTATTGCCTCCAGGCAGTGGGATTGACGCGGTACTACTACTTACGAAAGGAGCCAAAATGAAAGCACTCAAGGTTATGGCAATGATTGATGAACATGGGCAACTGACTTTAGATTATCCCCTCATTACTGATAAAAATAGTCGAGTTGAAGTGATTGTTTTGATTCCTGAACTTTCAGAAATCGATGAAGAGGAGGAATCTAAGGCAGCGCTTCTACAGAACTTTCAGCAAGCTTGGCACGAAGCGATTACTGGACAAACTATGCCGATCGCCCAACTTTAGGAAGGGATTGAAGATGTCTGACCAGTTTTTCATTATTATGCCAAATCTGAACCACTTGATATTGCTGCCGATGACATTTGTCGTATGATTACCAGCTATGATCATCAGGAGAGTAAAAGCAAATAAGATGCCTAAAACGCTTAGGTGTGACCTTTTACTTCCTGCAACTTACCCTTAATTACCGATTAATGAAACGACTGATTTCTCTGACGATTAGCTTGCTCATTCTGGCATTTATCTACTGGAAAATTGATTTTCCCAGGTTGGTGCAGGTGTTCCAAAATTGCGATCGCCTTTGGATGGTGGTGAGTTTGGGCATGGTTGTCCCCCTGGTGGCAATTACCAGTTGGCGTTTACAGCAGCTTGCACCAGCAAGTTCAGGACTGGATTTTCCCGAGGCAAATCGGTTGATTCTGGCTTCTAGTGTGTTAAATATGGTATTACCCTCAAAAATGGGGGATATTGCTAAGGCTTATTTTATGCGCGATCGCGGGCATTTAAGTGGGTCTTTGGCCCTCTCTTTAGTCGTGTTTGAAAAAGCCTGCGATTTGCTCTCCCTGCTTTTATGGTGCGTTTTTGGCTTGCTCTTATATCCTGCGAAAGATGCTTTATTTTGGGCGATGACAACGGGGGTTACCGGGGGATTAATCCTCGGGTTATTGTTGTTAAGTTCTCCTCGGTTTGCTCGGGGTTGTTTTGGATTAACTTCGCGTTTTGCCCCGAAAAAGGTTAAGATTAAGCTGGATAAGTTGCGCTTTTCCTGGGGAGAAATGCACGATTACTTTTGGGGCGATCACCGTCGGTTGGTGACGGTTACGCTCACTTCTATTTTCCTCTGGTTTTGCCATCTCTTACAAATTTGGTTTTTTATTCTCGCCCTCAATGCCTGGACGCCATTTTTAACCAACCTAGCCCTCTCTCCCTTAGCCATTCTCGCCGGTTTAATGCCCTTAACTTTTGCCGGAGTCGGAACCCGAGATGCCGCCTTAATTCTATTTTATCAGCCCTATTTTGGAGAGGCAACGGGAGCCGCTTTGGGATTACTCTGTACCGCTCGTTATTTGCTCCCAGCCATTGCGGGATTACCGTTTTTAGAGCGCTATTTATCCACCCTCCGTACCCAAAATCGTTAGGAATCCTCTAAAATTAATTCTCCCAGAAATCGCTGCTGTTCAACTATGAATTATTTACGCAAATTCCTAACTGCCCCTATTTCCCATCGATTCAGTCCTGTTATTATCTTTTGGTTCAGTTTGAGCTTGACTTTTGCGACTATTTATGGGGCAATGGTATTGCAAAAAGCCTTTAGCGTTGAATATATGGTCCAGGATGATGCGAGGCAGCACGTCTTTTGGATGCAACGATTTTTGAACCCGGATTTATTTCCTGGGGATTATATTGCGGATTATTTTCAATCTGTGGCCCCAGCAGGATATACGGCGGTTTATCGCGGTATGGCACTGTTAGGAATTGAGCCATTATTGTTGAGTAAGTTGTTGCCGATCGCCCTCTCCCTCATCACCACAATTTACTGTTTTGGATTAACCTTCCAATTGTTTCCGGTCCCATTGGCTGCCTTTATCAGTAGTGTGTTGCTCAATCAAAGTCTCTGGATGAAATTTGATATTGTTTCCGCCACCCCCCGGGCTTTTTTATATCCCCTATTTGTGGGATTTCTCTATTATTTATCTCGGAATCAGTTAGTCGGCAGTTGTGTCGCGATCGCCCTGTTAGGACTGTTTTATCCCCAGTATGTTTTCATCGCTTCCGCCCTCTTTCTATTGCGTCTAATTTCTTGGCAATCCCGTCCCTTTTCTCTCTCTCATAATCCGCAGGATTATTTGTTGTCAGGAATCGGTTTAGCTGTAGCCTTTGTGGTGATGTTGCCTTATGCCTTGAAAACCAATGAATATGGTCCAGTTTTAACTGCTGCTGACGCCGTAACTTCTCCCGAATTATGGCCGGGAGGACGGAACCCATTTTACCATGAAAATCCATTTTATTTCTGGTTAATTGGAGAGCGTTCCGGAATTCTTCCCCCGTTATTACCCCCGCTGATTTGGGTGGGAATTTTCTTACCCTGGGTTTGTCGCTATCCCTCCCGGTTTCCATTGGTTTCTCAACTTTCTCCAGCATTGCAGTTATTAAAAAACTTTATATTAGCGGCAGTCTTGATGTTTTTGGCGGCTCATTCTGTATTATTTAAACTACATCTACCCAGTCGTTATATTGACCATAGTTTTAGAATTGTTTTAGCCGTAGCAACCGGGATTCTGATTGCAATTTTGATAGATTGGGCATTAGAGGTTTTAACGCCGTTTTCCGGGCAGTTTCAACAGGTTATTGCAGCAGGCATGACCCTAGTTTTCACCGCTGCCTTAATTTTTTATCCCAACTATACCCCGAGTTTTCCGCGCACAAATTATCGTCCAGGGCCCTTACCCGATTTATATCAGTTTTTCCAACAGCAACCCCAGGATACTTTAATCGCTTCTTTAAGCGGGGAAGCGAATAATTTACCGACATTTTCCCATCGGTCTATTTTAGTCGGGCGAGAGTATGCTATTCCTTATCATCAAGGATATTATCGCCAATTTAGTCAACGGATACGAGATGTAATTCGCGCTCAATATAGTGAGGATGCGGGAGTGGTGCAAGGGGTGATTGAACAGTATGGAATCGACTTTTGGTTAATTGAGCAATCGGCGTTTGAACCGGAGTATTTTTCCCGAAATCGGTGGTTGCAACAGTATCAACCGGAGGCGGATGAGGCGATCGCCTCCTTGGAAGCGGGAAATCTGCCCTTCGTTGCGGAGGCGATCGCCCGTTGTACAGTGTTTAACACCGGAGATTTTTTAGTCCTCCAATCTCAGTGTATAATCAACGATTAAGAGTGCATTCTGTTCCCGATCCACTCGGTTTAATTCCGTTCCCTTTCGCCAACTTCACTCTCTTGTCTATGGCAATGCCCAATTTCCATCGATTTTTGACAGGTCCCTTGGAAAAATCTCCCAAATCTCCCGTGATTTTTTGGCTGACTTTAACCTTAACTTTTGCGGCAGTTTATGGCAGTTTGGTATTACATCAGGCATTTAGTACCGACTATGTGGTACAAGATGATGCGCGGCAGCACGTTTTTTGGATGCAGCGTTTTATCGACCCCGAATTATTTCCCAATGATTGGATCGCGGATTATTTTCAATCCGTTGCACCAGCAGGATATACTGCCCTCTATTGGATTGTTGCCAAGCTAGGCATTTCTCCGATGCTGCTGCATAAACTCCTGCCGCCTGTGTTAGGATTAATCACCACGGTTTTCTGTTTTGGCATCACGATAGAACTGTTGCCAGTACCCGTTGCCGGATTTATCAGTGGGTTATTGCTCAATCATTATATCTGGATGCGGGATGATGTAGTTTCAGCAACTCCCGTGGCGTTTGTTTATCCCCTATTTACCGGATTTATCTATTATCTATTGCGGCGTAACCTCTTGGAAACAGGGGTATCCGTTGCCCTCTTGGGGTTATTTTATCCGCAATGTTTATTAGTTGCCATTGGAGTTTTAATTGTCCAATTTTTGCGCCTGAATGATTGGCATTTTCAGGGAAATCAACCTAGAAAACTCTATCAATTTTATGGCATTTTATTTGGAATTGCTGCCCTAGTTATTGTCGCCTATCTATTCAAGTCCGATGATTATGGTCCGGTGATTACTGCATCTGAAGCTCAAACTTTGCCCGAGTTTTTAAGTCGGGGTAAAAGTGAGTTTTTTAGCGAAGATTGGGGCCATTTTTGGTTTACGGGTCAACGCAGTGGGATGATGCCTCGATTTGCCCTAATTTCCCCGCTGATTTTAGGAGGAATTTTGCCCCTGCTACTCCGATTTCGGCGGGTTTTACCCTTGTCTGTGGAGATAAAACAAGCAGGCATTCTGCTGGAGATTCTTCTGGCATCGTTAGGACTATTTTTCTTATCTCATCTGCTGTTATTTGAGTTACATTTACCCAGTCGCTACACGGAACATACCTTGAGGATTATCAGTGCGATCGCCGCTGGAATCACCGTCGCCCTCCTCATGGATGCACTTCTATTTTGGGGGGAAAATATCAATCGAAAAACTGTCACTCGGGTCGGATGTTGCTTGATTTTAGCCACCCTAATTTTAGAGCCTTTATGGTTAAAGCGATTCCCTCGCACTGATTATCAATTCGGGCAGTTTCCGGCATTATATGAATTTTTTGCCCAACAACCCAAAGATATTCAAATTGCCTCAATTACCGATGAAGCTAATAACTTACCTTCGTTTAGTCAGCGTTCAATTTTGATGGGAAATGAAGGGTATGGCGTGCCGTATCATGAAGGGTACTATGGAGAAATTCGGGAACGGAGTATCGATTTAATTCACGCCCATTACAGTCCTAATTTAGCTGAAGTTGAGCAATTTATCACCGAATATGGTATTGATTTTTGGTTGATTGAAGAAGGCGCATTTACGGTCCCCTATCTGAAAGCCGATCGCTGGATGATGCAATATCAACCGGAGGCAAATCAGGCGATCGGCCAACTATTGAAGGGAATCCCTCCAGCTTTAGCAACAGTTCGCGATCGCTGCACCGTATTCCAACTCGATAAATTTGCCGTCTTAGATTCTACCTGTATTCTCACCTTCACCTCACCCCCCCTATGATCTCATCCCGATTTCTGAACGTACTCTCCAACTCCTCTCGTCGAGGGCAGATTTTCTGGCTGATTGCCACCCTCTGTGTAGCGGCAATTTATGCAATTTTTGCCTTAAAAATTACTTTATCTAACCCTTATATCATCCAAGATGACGCAAGGCAGCACGTCTTTTGGATGCAGCGGTTTTTAGATCCAGACTTGTTCCCTGATGACGTGATGGCCGACTATTTTCAATCCGTGGCCCCTGCTGGATATACAACCCTTTATCAAATCGGGGCCAACCTGGGAATCAACCCGTTTTTATTGAATAAAATCCTCCCCTTAATTCTCGTCCTTGTCACCACTTTCTATTGCTTTCAAGTGGTGATGGAGCTTTTCCCCGTCCCATTTGCCGCATTTATCTGCGGATTGCTGCTCAATCAAAATATTTGGTTACAAGATGATATTCCCTCCGCGACGCCAGTGGCTTTTGCCTATCCCTTATTTTTAGCATTTTTATATTATTTACTGCGAGAAGATATCATTTTAACAGCAGTAACCATTGCCCTCTTAGGACTATTTTATCCCCAGTGTGTTTTTCTAGCATCGGGTCTTTTCCTGTTCCACTGTTTATCCTGGAATCAAGGCAAAATTTCTCTATCTCCCCACCCTAAAAACTATTTACTCTCCGGGATTGGTTTAGCCGTAGCCCTAGGGGTGATGTTACCTTATGCCTTGAAATCTTCCGAATATGGTCCAGTTTTAACCGCTGACCAAGCCAAAACTTTATGGCCCAGCTTTTTTATTGATAATCCGCTGGAATATTGGTTGTGTTGGCGGCGAACCGGAATTTTTCCCAGTGAATGGTGTGAGCTTTCTTTTAGTTTGCCTCAAATTTGGTTAGGGGTTTTGTTGCCGGTTCTGTTGCGATTTGCTCCCCGGTTTCCCCTAGCTGAAAAAATTAGCCCACGCCTGATTCTGTTGCCGCAATTATTGATTGTTTCATTGGTCATGTTTTTGGCGGCTCATGCCCTGTTATTTCAACTGCATCTTCCTAGTCGATATACGGAACATAGTCTGAGACTGGTGATGCCGATCGCCGGTGCGATTTCCTTGACCTTTATTTTAGAATGGCTGATTCAAAAACTGCGGACGACTCGGGCAAAACCCTCCCAATTCATGTGGGGAATAACGGCGACTACCTTGTTAACCATTTTGCTAATTTATCCGATTCTTTTGAGTAAATTTCCCGATGTAGATTACAAAATTGGCAAATTTTCACCCCTCTATGAATTTTTATCAACTCAACCGAAAGACACCTTAATTGCCGCCATTGCTGAAGAAACCGATAATCTGCCTGCCTTTACCAATCGGTCTATTTTAGTCAGTCCCACCTATGTGATTGGATATCATCAGACCTATTATCAAGAACTCAATCAACGGGCGATTGAACTGGTGACTGCTCAATATAGTGCAAATTTGGATGCGGTCCAGCAATTGATTCAAAAGTATGGAATTGATTTATGGATTGTAGAACGGTCCGCCTTTACCCCGGAGTATTTAGACAAAAGCCCTTGGTTGCGCCGCTTTCAACTGAGTGAAACTCAACCGCTTTTTAAGGCTGCCGAACAAGCAGAAGCAGCACTCCGACGGGGAACAGTTCCGGCATTAGTAAAAGCGATCGCCCCTTGTACTCAGTTTGAGACCGGCGATTTTGTCTTACTCCAGGCGGAATGTCTGACGAAGCGACCCCGTTAGCGACCCCCCAAACTTGAGGCGATCGCTCATACCAAATCCGGTTGTCTCAAGTCGGTTTTCACTCTTTAGCCTGCGCAGGCAGGCTTTGTCCGTATAGCCCCACCCTTGAGGGTGTGGGTTTTTACAGACCTATCACAACCGGATTCCGTATCGCTTATTTTTTCCCTTTTCCCGAGGGGAACTGATCGATCTGCGCGGAACCATAAAAGACGATTTCTTGGTTTTGCAGTCGAATCCGATCCACCCGCAATTGGCTTCCCTCTAAGGCAAATTTATCTAAATCCAGCAGGTTATTGACATGATTAATCAACTCCTTGCCGAGATCAACCGCCTTCTCGTCTCCGCCATAACTGACTTCAATAAATTGGATTTTTCTGCGTTCTTCCACCTGAACGCTGGCGGTCATATCCAGGGCGATCGTTGTGTCAGAGTTGCCTAGACTCACTTTCGACAGGATTTGAATTCTCTTATCTGGGGTGAGGTTGACCTGAGTTTGGTGAAAATTCAGGGACTCCCCTTGATACTGTAATCTTTGAAGTTTTTCAACTACAAACGGTGTATTAAAAGAACTGTTTAAGTCAGATTCGGTTAAAACCACTCTCATGCTGGCGCTGGTGGGTCGTCGTAACTGAACTTGACCGGCAAAAATTGCGCCAATATCAATGGCAACGGCTTGCAAGTACAATTCCATGTTCTCGATCCGCAGGCCATTATACATCAGCATTCCTTTGCCAATGAAGTCAAAGCCATCGACGCTGCCCTGCAACAGCTTTGTTACGGGTTCTGCTCGGACATTGGCTTCAACTTTTTCAGATTTCTTGAACAACGCAGCGATCGCTGTTCCCGCTACTTTACTAACGAGAGCATCACCACTTTGATTTTGAAACGGTTTACTGCCAAACAATGAGGATACCATTTTTTTGCAGGGTTGTTTACTGCTCCATTATAACGGTTCATTACAAAATGTAAACTTTTGTGATGGTTATGGACACCATAAGGGAAACCAGGGGTGACCCGGAGGAAGAGGAGGAAAATTGGGGAATTGATGGGGGTTGATTCTGAGTCCCTAAACGCCTTAAACCTACGCCCAGTAGCCCGTTCACTTTTTTAATTCCTCTTATAACCCGGCTCGCGTCCCCGGAAAGATTGGGTGGGGCCTTTACCCAGATTGGAGGAGACTCCAGTCAGAAAATCTACCTTTTTAAGGAGAAATCCCAGCAAAAATCCATTTCCTAATTCATCCTTCCGACATTCTGCGTTCTCCCAAAGGCGTCCCTTCCACACAAGCCCCTTCCAGTCTTGCTCCTAGCCATTGCGTTTGCTCCATCGTGGCACAGAGCAAGTTGGACCCGGTTAAATTGGACCCACAGAAGATGGCCCCATTGAGAATAGCTTCTTCTAAGTCAGCAGAGGATAAGTCGGCACCGGAAAGGTTGGCGGAAGTCAGTTCCGCCCCTTGTAGGATGGCGCGATTCAGCAGGGTCCCGCGCAAATCCGCACCGCGCAAGTCTATGCCGCTCAAATCCAATTGGCTACAGACGGACCCGGCTAAAAAAGCCCCAGCAAAGCTGGCATCGCGCAGGTTGGCATCGACTAAAATCGCCCCGCGCAAGTCGGCATTCCGACAATCGGCCCCGGATAAAATGGCCCCAGTGAGGTCTGCACCCCGTAAGTTGGCCCTTAATTGGGCCCCGCGCAGGTCGGCCCCGGAGAGATTGGCTCCCATTAAATTGGCCCCTTGCAAGTCTGCCTGGGCCAAATGAGCGCCGCTTAAGTCGGCACCGGAAAGCTCGGCATTTCGCAAATCTTTAATTTTTCCTTGTCGAATCGCTTCTAAATCCATGAGAGTTGGGTGAGTGAGTGAATGGGGGATGTGGGGGAGATGGGGAATATGGGGGAGATGCTTGTAGTAACGACTGAAGTCGTTCCTTCTTGTTCGTAGTAACGACTTCAGTCGTTGCTCTCGTGTGATGGCAGGAGCCATCACACGAGCAATTGGAGGGTCTACCGTTGTTGTTCGTAGTAACGACTTCAGTCGTTGCTCTCGTGTGATGGCAGGAGCCATCACACGAGCAATTGGAGGGTCTATCGCCTACCGGCTTAGGGACTGGAGGTAGAGCCTCCAAGAGAGCGTTACATGGCTTCAGCCATGTAACGCGGTAACGACTGAAGTCGTTACTACGAACAGGAAGAAACGACTGAAGTCGTTACTACGAACAGGAAGAAACGACTGAAGTCGTTACTACGAACAGGAAGAAACGACTGAAGTCGTTACTACGAACCGGAGGAAACGACTGAAGTCGTTACTACGAACATCCCCTGAATCCTCCCGACTAGGCTTCTTCTAGCCAGACATTGGGCAATTGAGAGGGGCGATCGGGGAGTTGCATGAGGCCCATTTCTGTGAGTCGGACGATATGGGAGAGGGTATCGACTAATTGAGGGTCGAACCGGGTGTTACTGCGAGCTTGACATTTTTCTAGGGCATCGGATAGACTGCGGGCCGATCGCGAACCGCGAGATTGCGTGAGTTCTTGGAAATAGGAGACTAATCCCAGAATTTGAGATTCTAGGGGAATGTCTTGCCTTCGCAGTCCATCAGGTTTGCCACTGCCGTCCCAATATTCGAGGTGATGTTTGACAATGTGGGTGACGGGGGCTAATTCAGGCATTGCTGAGAGTAATTGAGCGCTGAGAATAGCCCGATCGCTCCAAAATGTTAAGCTGACTTCATCTAACTCTCGGGAAGTTTTCAGAAAAATTTCCCGGGGTGCGGAAACTAACCCAATCCGAAACAGCAACCCCGCTAGTCGCAGTCGCCGCAGTTTCAGGGTGGGCAAATCTAGCAGTTGACCGACGGTTTCCGATAAGGCTGAAACTTGCAAACAGGCGCAGGGATTGGCTTCGTCCCGTTCATCCACGCGCTGGGCCATGCGTAGGAAGGCTTGCAGTTTGTTGGCATTCAAATTCCGACTGATTTTTAGGGCGCGCCCTTCTAATTCCCAGAGTTCGCGGGTTTGGCGGTTCATGGTCACCAGTTGCTGTTGCGACGTTTGCAGGTAGGTGACGATGCGGTTAACCACCCCCGTCATATCGGTCTGGGGAAGACCTTTGGTGTTGAGAATATCCTGGAGTTGTTGCCGGAGGCGATCGCACAGGGGCGAATTGTAGCGCCGAAATCGTTCGATTAAAATTTCTGCGGATTTGGCGACGAGTTCTTGGTCAAAGGTCCACATTCCATAGAATTTTCGCTCCATATCTACGGAAGGTTGACCTTCGGGTAAATACTCTTCTTCCGACAGTTCGTGGCATAGCAGCATTGCCCGATAGGTGGGCGCGATAATGATTAAATTCCATTCATGAACTAAACTATCCTCGGGATCCAGTTCCACCAAGGAGACGTTTTCCAGTTCGCTGGTGCGGTGGGTGCTAAAACCACTGTCGGAGAGGGCGGCGATCGCCACGTCACCGGAATGCTGGGCCAGGTCCCAATATCGTTCCGCTTCTTGCAAGTACCACTTGCCTTGTTGAAAGGTGACTAAAACCAGGGGTTTCTGGTCTGAGTCTGTGGGGGAAGATTCCAAAAGATGATCTTCCAGGGCGTGACACAGGGCCACGAGGGTATTCTTAAAGTAAACTCCATAGCTAGAAGGCAGTTGTCCTTGGGGACTTGCGGCTTTTAGCTGGTTGAGTGTGGATTCCGGATTCATCTTATCGGGGGATTTATTATTTTCCCCATCATACCGGCAATGGGGACGGCTGTACCTGTCGGCGCGTTTAAACGAAATCGAAGGGGTCTAAATTGGTGGCGATGACGTTTTGCAACCGAGCATAATATTCCCCGGTTTGGCGATCGCGCAGGATGGCATCGGCAGCATAAGCATCACTGCCTTGAGAGATATCCAACTGTTCAAAGCTGAGGTTGCCCACGAATTCGATGATATCTTCCCCTTTGGTAAAATCGGTAATCACATCGGCTTGGCTGGGACTGTCTCCCCCGGTGCCCGGACTGATGCCAAAGCTATCGTTACCTGGACCTCCGGTGAGGGTATCGCGACCGGGACCTCCAAAGAGGCGATCGTTGCCCTCGCCGCCAAAGAGGACATCGTTACCGTTTCCTCCAAAGAGGCGATCGCTGTCTTCCCCTCCATAAATAATGTCATCCCCGGCTTCCCCATAGAGGTGATCGTTCCCAGCACCGCCATAAATAATATCGTTACCGGCACTGCCCTCTATGCCGTCGTTACCTTCCTGTCCATAGATAATATTGTCTCCGCCGACTCCATAAATAATGTCATTGCCTTCGCGTCCGTGGATAATATCATTGCCCAGGGACCCGGTAATGCGATCGTCAACGGTACTCAGTCCGATCGCTGAAGGTTCGTTGAGGGTGGTCTCCAGCCCTCGGTTGTTGGTGTTGTTGAAGTTCAGGCTTAACGCATCAATCTCTAAGCCGTTATAGGCCGCATCGTCACTGGTAATGGCATAGTTAATCCCCACCGAGGGCGTTCCATGTTGGAAACTGCGACTGGGTACATGGGGAACATCCAAGGCATTCACCATGATGTTTTGGGAAATGTTCCAGTTCTCTGGGGTAAAGGTGATGGAGAAGCTGACGGTTTCTTCCGTTGTGGAGTCGTCACCCTGGGGAAAGCCCGGGGTCATGGTTAAGAGGTGTTCAGGTAGTTCTACGGTAATGGTAACGGTGTCCGTCGGTTGCTGGGAGAGGGCGATTTTATACGAGTCTCCCCTGAACCCTTGAAGAACCTCGGTACTGCCAATGGGTTCGATTAATCTCACCCCACCCGGGGTCACCGGAGGAGGAACATCGATCAGGGTAGCAACCACTGAGTCTAATTCCTGTCCATCGTAATCGGGGTCAGAACTGGTGACTTGATGGCGGATTTCCAAAGGCCGATCGCCTTGGGCAATGTCATCGGCGATCGCCCTCACCGTGACAGCTTGCGGGATGTCCCAGTTGTCTGCGGTGAAAACGATCGGATTTAGGGGCTCAATTCCCTCACCTGTCTCGAAGGCGATCGTGACTTCGGCGGTCGGTTGACGACTCAAAACTACTGAGTAGAGTTCTCTACTGCTGCCTTCAAAGACTTCCAGGGTCTCTTCGTTGGGGGTGATAATCAGTTCGGGAAGATCCGAATCATCGGGATTCTCGGGATTCTCGGGATTCTCGGGATTCTCGGGATTCTCGGGATTTTCAGGATTCTCGGGATTCTCAGGATTCTCAGGATTCTCGGGATTCTCGGGATTCTCGGGATTCTCGGGATTCTCGGGATTCTCGGGATCAGCGACTTCCCCACTCAGCCCTTTAGCATAGATGCCATAACCACTGCCGTCTTGAGCTTGGCTTTGCCAGACAATGATGAAGTTACCTTGATTGTTCTGGATGATCGCCGGGGAGGTTTGAGTGCCCTGGGTATATGCATTGATGGGTGCGGTTTCTTCGGGATTGAGAAGATTGCCAGCGCGATCGTAGCGCTTGACGAAGATATCCGAGGCTTCTGCATAGGCGATCGCCAGAGTTCCATCGGCACCAATTGCCACGGTTTTAGTTGCCGCGTTGATGCCATCATCAAGTTTAATTTCGCCCCCGATCGCTTTGCCGGAATCGAACTCATAGCGTTGAGCATACTGCCCACCAAAGGCATTACCCCCGCCACTTTCCCAAGAGACTGAGAAGGTTGACCCATCCGGGGCGATCGCCAAGACTGGGTTCTCTTGGTTCGCCTGATCGGTCGTATTCACCTGAAAGGCTTGCAGATCCATTGGCCCCGTAGCGTTGAAGCGTCGGGCTACAATATTTCGAGCGGGTCCTCCTTGATTTCCGGGGGTAATTTGCTGCCACGCAATGACATAATTGCCGTTGGCGGCCATTGCGATCGTTGGGTTGGCGGCATTGATTCCCTCGTTACTCACCTCAAAGTCTTGGGTGAGTTGGTTTTGGGCGTTGTATCGTTGCACGAAGATGCCTGCATTCGCACCATTACCCTGCGCCCCCACCAAAAGAATGTTTCCTTGACCGTCGAGGGCCAAGGTTCCCTGGTTTCCAGTATTGGTGAGTGAGGTGGCGACTGCCTCTCCTACTGGATTTCTCCCACTGTCATACCGCTGCAGGACTATCCCGTTTTCCGACCCAGCTTCTTCCCAAGCAATCACAAAGCTGCCATCTACGGCGACTGCTACTAATGGGTTTTCCAGGTTGTTACCTGTGGCAACTTCAAACTCATCCCCGATAGGATTCCCTTGATTGTCATACTGTTGGGCATAAATCCCTGGAGGATTTCCCAGACTTTCCCAAACGACGAGCGTAGTCCCCTGTCCGTTGCTATGGATGCGAGGGTTTAGCTGATCTCCCTCGACGGTTGTATTAACTTTAATATCTAAACCTACTGTTAGCTCAGGCATATACACTCCTCCCTTTATGAAAAACCCCTTATCCCCCAAGGTTTGTGAAAATGACTCACCTTCTGAAGTATTGGACTCTTTCATCAAGATCGAGGCAATAACATTCAGGCTTTGACTTAATCTTAAGTGTCTGTTACCGATTTAGATATGGCCCAATCGAGATAACTTTCGCTCTCAACTGGATTCATCAAGTATTCACTTCTCTCTCAAAATACATAGAGGCGGCGATTGATTGACCACCCCTTATACCCTAGGATGGATCTCGCTCTCTTATTATTGTGGGTTGGCGAGGGCTTCTTCCATCCCCTTCGTCGGTATTATCAACGCAGGTCCTTTAGTCATAAGTCCCTAAATGTCCCAATTTTCTAGTGGTTTTCCCCAATATAACATGATTATCTGGACCGTCAATTAAAGGATCCTAGGGAAAATACGCAGATAACGTGAGATTATATGTCATTTTATTAAGTTTTGTAAAGATTTTTTCTGGAGTAACGAAATTGACACCGATAGCGGATAGCCTAGGTAGATTCACTTAGGCTATCTGCTATCGTTCGAGAGAACAGGGATAGAGTCCGGAAATTGACCTCATCGATCTCTTTATTAGGGGATTCCAACAAATAAATCATCCTTGCTTTGATGCGATCGCACCTAACAAGGCTCTTTTAGCCCGCGCAGGCGGGCTTTGTCCGTGTAGCTCCAGGCTTGAGCCTGCGGGTTTTTTGAAGGTTTTATTTTTTGGA
>NZ_JAMXOT010000217.1 GCF_024220515.1 Oscillatoria sp. HE19RPO | reverse complement strand
ATTTGGGATGAGCCCGCGCAGGCGGGCTTTGTTCGTATAGCCCCAGGCTTCAGCCTGCGGGTTTCTGTGTTATTTGAGCAAAACCCGCACCCTCAAGGGTGGAGGCTCACAAGACGAAGCCTGCCGACGCAGGCTGAACATGAAAGCTAACTTTTTACAACCGGATTTAGGATGAGCCCGCGCAGGCGGGCTTTGTTCGTATAGCCCCAGGCTTCAGCCTGCGGGTTTCTGTGTTATTTGAGTTCAGGGCGTTGTTGACGCAGGATAAACTCGGCAAAACCCGCACCCTCAAGGGTGGAGGCTCACAAGACGAAGCCTGCCGACGCAGGCTGAACATGAAAGCTAATTTTTTACAACCGGATTTGGGATGAGCCCGCGCAGGCGGGCTTTGTTCGTATAGCCCCAGGCTTCAGCCTGCGGGTTTCTGTGTTATTTGAGTTCAGGGCGTTGTTGACGCAGGATAAACTCAGCGATCGCCAAATCCATTGGGGTGGTCACTTTCAAATTGGTCTCTTCCCCGGGGACAATTTGCACCGGCAAGTCACATTTTTCAAATAATGCTGCATCATCGGTAACCTCCCATCCCAGGGATTTTCCGCGATCGTGGCACTGTTTCAATAAGGCGACTTCAAATCCCTGGGGGGTTTGGGCGGCCCAGAGTTGCTGGCGATCGGGGGTTTGTTCAATGGTTTGGGAGTCCCGGGCGACAATTTTAATGGTGTCTTTGACTGGAATTGCGGCAATTAACCCGGGACAATGGCGCAGGGTCTCGGCACAGCGATCGAACAGGTCCGGGGTTGCCAGACACCTGGCCCCATCATGAATGAGCACATGGGTCGCTTCTGGCGGGAGTCCCTGTAATCCGTTGTAAACCGATTCCTGGCGGGTACTGCCGCCTTGGATGAATTGGACAGGTTTGCTGGGGGGATTGGCGGCTAAAATTGCTTCAAAGTCGGGCCAGTCTTCCGGTTGACCGATTAACCCAATCCAACGAATTTCCCGGGAGGCATCCGCCGCCTCTAGGGTCCAGGCAATCAAGGGGCGATCGAGCAAGGACAGGAGTAGTTTATTGCGGTTGCTGCCCATTCGTCGCCCCATGCCAGCGGCGGGTATCAATAAATGCACGGTGGTTCCTCTAAAGCGTTTGGTTACAAAAATGGCGCGTGAATAATAATAACTAGAGTAGAGGCGCAGGGGCGATCGCAACGGTTTTTCGCGAATTTCTGGCGGGTGGTTGGGTCGAGTTGTGAAGATTCCGGATCGGATTAGGTCTCTCATCGCTTAGAATGAGTCTGTTTAGTAAGCTCCATCAATTGAGATGCGAATACTGGCCCTTGTCCCAGGCGGAATCGGCGACCAAATTTTATTTTTCCCGACGTTGGATAGCCTGAAACGGTTATATCCCAACGCTTACATAGATGTTGTTGTGGAGCCTCGGTCGAAAGGTGCCTACCGGGTATCCAAGTTTTTTCATGACAAGTCCCTCCAAGTGCTGCCGTTTGATTTTAAGGATCGCAACGGATTGGCGGATTGGGGGAATTTGTTGGGGATCATGCGCGATCGCGAATATGACGCGGTGATTTCCCTTGGACAGCGCTGGGTTGTGGGGTTATTGCTCTGGTTAACAGGCATCCCCATCCGGATTAGCTACTCGGACTTGGGCAACTCCTGGTTGCTCACCAACCCAGTCCCGCTGAAAACTGAGCAATATGCTGCCGGTATGTACCACGACTTGTTGCAGGGTTTTGGGGTCTCCATGCCTTGTCCGGAACTCTCTGTGACCCTGCTCAAGGAGGATTTACGCTGGTCCGATGAGGAACAGCAAAGATTGGGTGTCAAAGACAGCGGTTACATTCTGATTCATGGGGGGGCTAGTCAACTCTCCCAAATCAAAGGACTGGATAAAATTTATCCCGTTGAAAAATGGCAGCAGATTATCCAGGATTTGCAAACCCGTCAACCTCTGCCAGTGGTGTTGATCCAAGGGCCAGAGGATAAACCCTTATGCGACCAGTTGGTTAGGTCCTGTCCTGGCATTAAGGTGACTTCCCCTCCGGATGTGGGTAAGTTGGCAGCAACGATCGCCGCTGCGAATTTGATGCTTTGTACGGACAGTGCGCCGATGCATCTGGCGGTGGCGGTACAGACCTATACGATTGCCTTGTTCGGCCCGACGGATCCCGCTAAATTGCTCCCCTCGGGCGATCGCTATATCGGCATTCAATCTTCTACGGGCAGAATTGCTGATATTTCACCCGAGAAAGTCCTAGAAAAAGTTTGGGGAGGCTAAACCGAAGATTCGGGATGGGGAATTAACTTCTGGGGAGTTTGAGGGGCTATTACCAACCCAAATGTAGGGTTGATTCGCGAATCAACCCTACATTTAGATTTTTATCTTAAATCATGGGTAAGTCCTGGTGATAAAATTCGGACTCATTAACTTTTAATTCTTTTGAACTCTCCTTAAAATCTCTGATGAAACCCGCAGTATTCCTGGACCGAGATGGCGTTTTAAACCAAGAAGTTGGATATATTCACCGTGTTGAAGACCTGAATTTGATTCCCGGTGTGGCCGCTGCGGTTCGCCGCTTAAATGACCGAAATCTCTTCTGTTGTTTGGTTTCCAACCAATCGGGTCCGGCGCGAGGATATTACCCTGCTGCTCATGTGGATGCGTTACACCAGCGCCTCTGTGACTTATTGGACCAGGAAGCGGGGGCCCGGTTGGATGCGCTTTATTATTGTCCCTATCTGAGTCCTCCGGAAGGGGGGAAGGACCCCGAGTTTACCCGGTGGACCACTTGGCGTAAACCCAATACGGGAATGTTAGTGGCGGCAGCTTGGGAACATGATTTAGACCTGAGTCAGAGTTTTATGGTGGGAGATAAGGCAACGGATGTGGATATGGCCCATAATGCTGGTTGTACGGGGATTTTGGTGAAAACGGGCTATGGCGATCGCGTGTTGGGGGGGAAATACCAACACCACACCCATCCGGATTTCATCGCCTCAGATTTAGCGGAGGCGGTGGATTGGATGACTCAGCAGTTAAAGTAGGGTGGGCAATGCCCACCCTACAATTACTATTTTATTTTTTGGAGTTTCCTAATAGGCCCCCTCTTTGGCAAACACCACCTTCACCGTCTGGAATAAAATCTGGAAATCCAGAGACACAGACCAATTTTGAATGTAAGTCATATCCAGGCGGAAGACTTCCTCAAAATCGACAATATCCGATCGCCCAGAAACCTGCCATAATCCAGTAATCCCCGGCAGGACTTCATGGCGCATAAAGTGATGTTCTGAAAACCGTTCCACATCTCGCAGGGGGAACGGACGAGGACCGACTAAACTCATCTCCCCATTTAAAACATTAATAATTTGTGGCAGTTCGTCCAAACTGTACCGCCGAATAAACTTGCCAACTCGCGTGATCCGGGGGTCATCCTTCATTTTGAACATAATTCCCCCAGCCATTTCATTCTTCGCTTCCAAATCTTTTTGTAACTGTTCGGCATTCGTCACCATTGTCCGAAACTTCCAAACCTTAAAGTGACGGCCTTTTAATCCCACCCGGACTTGTTTGTAAAAAATCGGACCGGGGGAATCCACCTTAATCAGCAGTGCTAACAACAGCAACCCGGGACTAATTAACAAGATAATGATCCCAGCGGCAACTAAATCAAATCCCCGTTTAATCCAGTAATCCCCACCCACAATTGGCGGCGATCTAAATCTCATACTCGGGATGCCGTTGACCATCTTAATCTCAGACCACTGAATCGGCAACTCCAGTCCCAAGGGGAGAATTCTCAGGTGAATTCCGGCGCGTTTCAACTCCCAATAGAGGTAAATTTGGTCTCGGACTGAGAGTTCAGAACAAACAAACACTTCGCTGACCGCTTTTTCCCGGAGTCTTTGAATCATCTCCGACCAGTCGTGGTTTTTTTCTCGGGTCGAGAGGTCTTCTAAATCGCAAATCTTATATCGTCTACTTTTAACAATAAATCGTTTAGCGGTTTCAATATCTTTGGGTTTACAAACTAAGCCAATGCGCTGACGGATTGCGCCTTTCTGCCGCAAATAAACAATGGCTAAATGCAGCATTAACCGCTCACTCAGAACAAAGGCTATGGCAAAGATCCAAGACAACAAGAATGTCGAGCGAGAAACGACTGCTTCTGGTTCGTAGAGATAGCCAATAAATAATAAAACACACTGAGCAAAGCTGAGGGATTTGACGAGATTAAAAAAATCTCGCCGCCGATCATCGGTGCCATAGAGTCCCGCTGAAGCGACAATCCCTAATGTGATTACCAGAATGGGGATTAAAAATCCGGGTTTTTCATTCTGAGTGGCTATCAAGCTAAAGGAGCCTACTGGGGTCCCGAACTTGTCTGCGAGTAGCCATGCATAGCTCAACATCAAACTATCAAGGGCAATTAACAGGATAATTCGGAGTGAGCCAATGCCAGTCCCGCGACTGAGCATGGCAATGAGTGGAGCACGTATATCAAGTTTTCTTTTATCCATTGTCTTGTCGGATGCACCGAACCGAGGTTAATACTCTTTGTTTTAGAATGTCTATTCTTGACCCGATATTCTTCAGAGTAGATGCCCCCTCGACGAGGCAATTTTTGAATTTGCCATCGCTAAGACTCAAATAAATAGACCTGTTAGTCTGTCGTATGCACCGACTTGATTCCTGGCTTTGTTAACATAAATTGACACCCTGTATTTTTGAACGACGTGAGCAAAAGCCTAGGGAATATTCGGGGTAATTCATGAACTCTATTATAATCATCTCTGGAGTCGCCCTGGTTGATATCGGCAAAAGAGTTCAGCTTGGGCATTTTTTTCCTGAGTTGAACGATAACTCCTATTGGCAATTTCGTTAGACCAGCTAGACGATGGACAGAACTCTGGGGGTTGTAGGAGTGGGTTAGATGCTCCCATCCTTTTCTTCATCAACGGTGTAACGGTTTCTAGTAATTTGGGTATTATTCACCATTAGAACGTAATTTAGGCCGATCGCACCACAGGAGTGCCGATGGGGTCAGTAGAATATAGACCTATTTGATTATCTCAGAGCTGATTCACACCGAACATGGGAATTTCGACTCACTTGATAAAAAGCATTGATAGTCAAGGTCACCAAGGTTAAAAAAAGGTGCAAACCCAGAGCATTACTATCATAACTCGCTCTTTTTGTCAACCCTAAAATGCCCGGGGTAAATGTTCCCTTGATTTCTGTCTTGGCAGTTTTGCGCCGGTTCAACCCGAGAGGGGCCAACTTAGGGGGTCCCAAGGGTGTGGGGCGCAAAACCAGCAGATGGGGTCATCACTCCCCGGGTCCCTACAGTTCCCGGTGGTCGGATTAGCGAGAGAGTTCGACACTCACCTCATTAGGCGCACGCCGTTTGAGATCAACGGATTCCGATCGCGGCAGCAAGTCATAAACTTGACGCAACACATCATCAATGGACTCATAAGAAACTTGTCCCTTGCCGTCATAAACGACTTTACCCTCTAAATCCAGCACAACGGTTTGAGGAACCACCCCAGAATAATAGTACCCCGGTTCTGTGGGTACATATTCATCCTTGACAGGAATCGCATCCACATTCAGGGGTAAAATATCGGCGGCCCTTCCGTAGAATGCCTGAATCTGCGAGACAACGGCGGTGTATTGCTTACAATCGCTGCTGTCATCGAGGAAAAACACTAACACCGTAGCGCGATCGTCCCGGGAAAGGGACTGTTCTAGGGAGACTCTCGGCGGAACTAGGGAACCATTGCCGCCATAGAGGGCGTAAATGTTGCCATCAAAGTTATCATCGTTGAGACCGGCGATCGCCCCTGGGGTGAGCATCAACCACAGACAACTCACCATCGCGATCGCCACCACCAGTCGTTTCGCCATCACTCGACATAAGTCAACGGCTAAATTTAGAGATTTCTTGACACGGATGCTACCAGCACCCAACCCAGAATAAAACATAGAATACAACATCAACTCTCGGGGAGACTCCTGCAATTGACTCTATCAAGTTTTGCCGGTTCTTGACGCACTTGATTCAATCTAATCTTGGCAATTGGCAATTCCCAACTCGGGAATCCTCTGGCGACTCATCCGGTGACATCCGAGCAGAAGCGTAGAAAATATTCCTCAACCCCCTGAAACCCAATCAAGGGATTTGCCTCAGTTTCCCCCAATCTGCCGGGGACTGTAAACCGCGATCATACGGCGATCGCCTCCCATCTCGATCGCCAAGTCCACCTCCGAGCCCGGATGCAATAGGGGCCTAACAAACAACTCCGGATGCAACGCCTTCCAAAAATATTCTACAAATTCTTTGATTTCCCCATCACTCATTCCCGCCTTACCCAGGGCCTTCATTTCCTTTTCTGCCTGCATCCGCCACTGCAAACTGAGGCGATAATCCTGGGGATACAACACCATCAATCCATCTAATCGGTCCCACAAGGGCAAATAATCCCGCAATTGCTGATTCATATCTCGGGCAAAACTGCGGTCTACTTCCGTCATAATCGGCCAAGGGGGATGGTCAAATACTGCCCGGTCCACGGGACGCACTCCCACAAACCATCCTTCCAGTAACAGGATATCGACAGTCTGAACGAGTAAGGGTTCTGTGCGATCGCCTTGTCCCTCCCACAATGATTTATCAAATTGAGGAACAGCAATGGTTTGTCCATCGGGATTTCGCAAGCGATCGAGGAGGTTAATCCCTAACGCCACATCGTGAGTGCCCGGAGGTCCTCGCCAAATCAGACGTGGGTCCTCCTCCCGCAATTGCTGCCGTTCTGAATAGGTTTTATAAAGGTCATCGATAGAAAGGGCCAAAGTAGAATAGCCCAGATGGGTCAAAATCCAGGTTAGAATTCTCCCCAGGGTGGTTTTCCCCGTTCCCTGTCCCCCTAAAATCCCTTGAATCCAGGGTCGTCCTAATTTCTGGTGAGAGGCGATCAGTTTGATTGCCAAGGGTAACCATAATTGCCATAACGGTTCGAGTATTTTGTCTCCCGGGAAGGGAAATTGCTCCAGGTGGGGTAAAATCACCGCTAATGCCTGCGATCGCGCCCTGAGTTTCGACTCCACTGTTTCCGGGGAAATCCCATACCCCTGGGCCCGAAGGGGGTCAGCGAGTTCTTGTTGGATTAATGCTTCCCAAGTGGATCCGGTGGGTGGAACTCCCTGCTGCCACTCCTCCAGAATTGAGGCGATCGCCCACTCTTGCTGCATGAATCAATCTCCTTGGAAGTCGGTGAAAATGGCGTTTGATCCGATTAACAATCCCTTAAGAACCGAGGGTAAAGGCGAGGACGAATAGATTGTAAATCATACCAATTTTAAAGGAATTGATTCCCTGGGCCAATAGCGATCGCTTCATTTGGTCGTGAATCCGATAGAAAAAATAACTATAGAGTTCGGTTAAGACGATTAAAATAGCCGCTACCACCACATCTAAGTTGGCATTTTGTCCGGCGATCGTAGCAATTGACGTTCCTACAAAATTACCCAGTAAAAAGCTAATCAGCACTACGGATATCCGTCGCCACGGGTTGCGTAAGGATTGCCTCAGTTCAGAAACTGTACCATCAAACAGGCTGTTCAGACGGGTATTCTGCATAGCTTATATCATGATTAAATCAAACATTGAACTCGAACCCTGACCCGTTTAGTCACAGACCCGATTCTGACATCAGCGATCGCGCCGCCCGATGGCGACCCTAAAAAAATCCTCTCCCTCCCACATTTCCATCCAGGAAGCAGCATCCGCCAGTTTGTTAGATACAATAGCATATTCCAGCCCCATCCCCCATCAACCCCATCAACCCAGGACAAATGACCAATGACCAATGACCAATGACCAATGACCAATGACCATAACAGACCCTAGATACACAAACAACTGATGAAACTTCAAATGAATCGCTTTTGGGATACTCAAAGTCAAATAAGCGTACCGCCTAAGTTCGCTCTAATCTTATCAATTTTGGGGCTATTGGGGATTGGCTGGATTGCATTTTTATGGAAATTAGGCAGTGTCGGTTTAGTGGATGAAACCGAACCCTTGTTTGCAGAAGCTGCCCGACAAATGGTGGTCACCGGCGATTGGATTACGCCTTATTTTAATCAAGAAACCCGATTTGATAAACCGCCCCTGATTTATTGGTTGATGGCGATCGCCTACCAAATTTTTGGCGTAAATGAATGGGCGGTGCGTCTGCCGTCTGCTTTATCGGCCATTGTTTTAATGCTTGTCGTCTTTTTTACCCTGCTCTATTTTACTGTTCCCCATTCCTCCAGTTCCTCAGAAATTCAAGAACCGGAATTAAACCGCAATATCCCTCGAAAAGCCTGGTTTTGTGCCGGACTCGGGGGGGCGATCGCTGCTGTTAATTTCCAAACTATTGCTTGGGGAAGAATCGGCGTTTCTGATATGTTATTGAGTGCTTGCATGGGAACTGCCCTCCTGGCTTTTTTTTGGGGATATGCCAGTTCCCAGTCTTTACAAACCCGCGAAAATCAAGTCAAAAATTCTCTGCCATCAACTGTCTTAACTGCCGATGTTTGGTATATCATTTTTTACATTTTTATTGCCTTAGCCATTCTCGCTAAAGGACCTGTAGGGATTGTTTTACCGGGATTAATTATTGGGTCTTTTGCAATTTATCTGGGAAAAGTGAAAGAACTATGGCGAGAAATAAAACCCTGGCGCGGGATTTTAATCATCACCACTATCGCCCTACCTTGGTATATTTTAGTCATCTTAGCCAACGGTCAAACCTATATCGATACATTTTTTGGGTATCATAATTTTGAACGCTTTACTCAGGTTGTCAACAATCATAGTGAAGCCTGGTATTTTTACTTTTTAGTCCTGTTAGCCGGATTTTCCCCTTGGTCGATTTATTTGCCCATTGCTATCACCCGGTTACGCTTTTGGAAATGCAGTCGGTGGCGGAATCAACCCCGGGCAAATCATCTGAGTTTATTTGCTTTCTTTTGGTTAAGCGGTATCTTTATTTTCTTTACCGTTGCCGTCACTAAACTCCCCAGTTACATTCTTCCCGCACTCCCCGCTGCTGCCCTATTAGTTGCCTTGTTTTGGAGTGAAGAAAGCTTTAAAACTAACCCCAATGGTCAACCCCATCGCTTTAGTTTATTTGGGGGAGTTTCCATCCTGGCTAACTTAATCTTATTCTTACTCATGGCGACTGCCATTCTCTATGTTCCCCGACTGTTAGATCAAGACCCAGCCATGCCCGAATTCCCCAGGGTTTTGGCCGATTCTGGATTAATTGAGCGAGGTGCTTTAATTTTCATGGCAAGTGCCTTAATGGGGGTGATTTTGGTCTTAAAACGCCAGTGGCGATGGATTATGGCTGTCAATCTGGCTGGATTTTTGGCGTTTTTCATCTGGGCAGTGATGCCGGTTTATTTTATCTTTGATAGTGAACGACAATTGCCGGTCCGTCAAATGGCCGAAATTATTGAACAGGTGAAACAACCGGAACAACAGGTGGTGATGGTTGCTTTTGAAAAACCCAGTTTAGTGTTTTACAGTCATCAACCGATTCAGTTTTTTAGGCGTTCCAATCATGCCCGAGAATATTTACAAGAATTAGCTGCCAAAAATCCCAATTTGCTGCCGTTTTTAGTGTTGGGATATCCGGACAAAATTAAGGGGTTGGAAGTGGCTAATTCTGAAGATTATCAGGTGATTGCGGAACGGGGGAATTATTGGCTGGTGGAAATGCCAAAACAGTTATTTTTGCCAGAGGGAACAGGGATGAAGGATGAGGGAAGATAACGACTGAAGTCGTTACTACGAACGGGGGAAGAGAACGACTGAAGTCGTTACTACGAACGGGGAATAACGACTGAAGTCGTTACTACGAAAGGGGGAAGAGAACGACTGAAGTTGTTACTACGAACGGGGGATAAAGATAACGACTGAAGTTGTTACTACGAACGGGGGATAACGATAACGATTGAAGTTGTTACTACGAACGGGGGATAACGATAACGATTGAAGTCGTTACTACGAACTCCCAATTCTCCCCCATCTCCCAATTCTCCCCCATCTGAGATTCAAATTTTCAATGCTTGGTTAATTGAATGGAGTAACTCCTCCATTGATAGGGAAGGGGGTAAGAGTTGGGTGGCGATCGCCTTTAAACTGGACCGGAATTCTCCGTTGGTGGCGGCTTCGGGGGTTTCCAAGGAGCGATCGACGATTAAAATGGCGGGGCGATCGGGAAGTTGTTCTAACACTTTCAGCGCCTCCATTGGGAACTGAGTGGGGACCGAATCGGGAACATAAATTAACAGCAAATCCACACTCTGATGTTGCAATTGCTGCCAAACTTCTGACCAAGAACGACCCATCCAACATCTAAACCCAGCGGTTTGGATATATTGAATCGAAGCTTGTAACCACTCGTGTTTGGTCGAGGTGGAATCCACCGGAAACCGGCCCGATTCCGCAATCCCTGACCGCTTGGATACCCCTGGGGTGACGGCCTCGCATCGGTCGGAAAACTGGCATAAAATTGAGATATCAATGGCTAAAATTGCTGGTTTAGAACTCATTCCCACGGCAACTTCTACCGCTTGTAATAATGCGGTGACATTGGGCCATTGTGCCTCATCCGCCTTGTCGCTACCCTGAACGGGTTGGAGATAGGGAAACACCGTCAACCCGGGCACTTGGGAGGCGGATAGGGCAATTTGGCGATCGAGGGTCACCAGGGGGACCGCAGCGAGGGCGGGATATTGGCTGAATTGTTGGATAAACAGACTGGGGTTGGGGAGGTGATGGGCGGGATCCAGCAAGATGGCGTCCAGATGCCAGACTCGGGCCAATAATTCAGCTTGTTCGAGATCATCGGCTTCTAAAACCCGATAATGATAGGAGGCAGAGGGGTTTAACCCGGAAGTGAGCAGTCCGTTGAGTTGATTGCTTAACCCGTTGCTGTCATCCTCTGACGATCGCCCATCCATGTCCCGATATTCCGGGTCAAAGGGACTCAAGCGCAACACTGTCAGGGTCGTGGGTGGGGTTGCCAAACTCTCCTGTTCCGGGTCCTGCATTAACCCCTCTAAGGTTTTTTCTAGGGAGTTTCCCTTCACCGGCAGGGTTAAAAATCCATTACACTGGGCCCGAATCGCCCGTTCCTTGTCCACCTCCGTTGCCATGACGATCGCCGGGATATGTCGCGTTTGTGGGTCAGATTTGAGCAGGGTTAGCACATCCCAACCGGAGAGCATCGGCAAGAATAAATTCAAAAAAATAGCCCGAGGTTGTAAGCGTCGAGCCTTTTCCACTGCCTCAGTCCCTGCACGGGCGATCGCCACCCGATAACCCAACTCATTAAATCGTTCCGTCAAATCATCAATATACCGAGGGACCGCTTCCACAATTAAAATTAAGCGGTTCTTCGTGGGGTCTACTCGTTCCGTCAGGGTCGTCGTCTGCTGGGGAGGACAAGGGGGTAACAGCAGGGTAAATTCACTCCCCACCCCTTCTTTGGAAATAAACGTCACATCCCCCCCATGAGCCCGCGCAAGGCGCTGGGTTAACGCTAATCCCAAACCCGTTCCCTCAAATTGCCGGGTCATTGGGTTTTCCAATTGTTGGAATTTTTGAAAAATTAAGTGCTGTTTTTGGGCCGGGATGCCAATCCCTGTATCCCAGACGGTGAAGGCCAGCCAGCCTTCCCAGCGATTCACTCGCAGGCCAATTTCTCCACCATTGGCGGTGAATTTAATGGCGTTGGAGATGAGATTGTACAGCATTTGCCGGAGGCGCAATTCATCCGCCACCGGGCTCGGTAAACCGGGTTCGAGTTCCAGGGTAAAGGGGATTTCCAGTTCGGTAATGGCGGCATTGCTGCTACTGCCATGAACTGGGGAATCTGAGGGATGATGGGACTGTTTGGCTTGATCAAAGGCGCGATCGCAGACATCCGGGATGCTCACAGGTTCGAGAATCAGTTCCATTTGGCCACTTTCGATCCGGGTGAGGTCCAGGATGTCGTTGACCACATTCATCAAATGTCGCCCACTGGTGTAGATCATTTGAGCATAGCGAGCTTGGCGATCGGTCAGGGGTCCAAGGGTCCGTTCCTTGAGCAGACTGGATAACCCCAGAACGGCGGTGAGGGGGGTTTTGAGTTCGTGACTGATACAGGCCAGAAATTCATCTTTGAGCCGGTTCATTTGCATTAAATCGGCATTTTTGGCCGCGAGTTCTTTGGCGACTTGCTGTTGAACCGTGACATCTTGAGCGAGCACCAACCACAGGGATTCGGTTTGGGACTCATCGGATTGGATGGAAGCCGAAACTGGCGGGTGATCTCCGGTGGAGTTGGGGTCCGCAAATTCTGGCCCTTGCGAAGGGTTAAAGGGGGAATCCTGCCAAGATACATGAGGCGATCGCTCTGACAAGGCAAGGCCGATCGGGATTTTCACAAACTGCCACACTCGGTCCGACCCTTTCGGGATGGGACATAAACCCATGCTCAGAGAGTCTGAGTCTGGGTGTTCTAAGTGGTCCGGTTCCCGATTCGAGGTCGGTTGTGATGGGGTGTGGACTTCGCCGGAGGGGTCAGTCTCCGGTTCCGAGAAGGCGTCAAAGTAGGTCCGCCATGCTTGGTTGTAAATGGCTACTTTCCCGGCTGAAGTTTGCAACTTCATCGGCAAGGGGATTTCTTCGAGGAGTTCCCCCAGGGGACGAACCGCCCCAAAGGGCCAAGCTTTGACCCCACTGAGGGATTCGGGATTCCCGGATTGTTGTTCTGGAACGGTTGGGGTCTGGGGGACGAGAGTGGTATTTTGGGCCAAAGCGGCGATCGCTCGGGGAAAATCCAACAACCCTAGGCATTTGTCTTCGGCATCCACCACCACCCACGCCGGTTGCCTCGATTGGTCCGGATCTTGGGTTTGGAGTCTCTCCCAGAAATGGGTTAAGCTCATCTGAGCCGGAAGCCTCTCCACCGAGGCGACTGCGCCGGGACTTAATCCGGCCACAGGTTGCTGCCAGAGGTCTAAATCATGGGGAGTCGGTGCATCGGGAACCCCTTCCCGATTCTGGCTGCAATTCCCCACCAGGGAACAGAAGCGGGCCATCAAGGTGGGTAAATCCGTGTGAGGCAGGCCATTTCTGCGATCGGTTAATCCCCAGTCCGGATTTGTGGTTTCCCCTTGTAATAAATTCAGCAGCAAACAGCCCACATCGAGGACCCCCATCGGCGCTTGCGCTTCATTGACGAAGATGAGGTGTTCAAATGCAGACATCCGCCCCGCGCTGATGCTCAAGCGATGCCATAACTCTGCTATACTTACCGTCTGCGGGCATACAGGGGTAGGGAGTGTAAATTCTTCTAAGAGTAGGGGGGTCTTTAACATAGGGAACTGGGGATGAAGATCTTGCAAAAATCAGAATGGAGTGTTGAGCTAACGGTAACACCCAGCAGTGGGGGGTTGGCCTCACCGGATGCCATTCCATCGGGCTTTTACTCTAACGCCTACGGCATCTGGGTAGCGATCGGATAAATCAGACAAGAAACCGGGTTTCCGACCCACCTTGGTCCTAGTCACTAAAGATTTTGTGAAAAAATCCGGTTTGTCTTCCCTCTACTGTACCGACTTCTTAGGACATCCTGCTTCGCTGTCTAAGTCATTCGGGATCACCGATACAGAATAATTACCCGGGAATCAGAGGGTTGGCTGTTGGAGACAACCGCTCATGACTCCAGGGATAGATCAACTAAACCAGCAGGAGTCCCGCGCTCTAATCTTTGATTGAGCGTCGGGAGGAATGCTGGGTAGAAAAAGGGGTTCGATACCCCTTGTTCTGCCAAATGGTTTATCATCAGAATATCGATAAAGTTCACTACTTGAAAAATGACTCAGGTACTTACGGTCTCTTGTAAATTGATGGCTACACCACAGCAGGTTGAAAAACTTGATGCGGTGCTTGCTGCTTTTGCAAGTTGCTGTGAGTTCGTGAATGACAAGACTCCTGAGAAACTGACCAATCAGATGGCTGTCCAATCCTTAATTTACAAGGAAGCTAGAGCGCATTCTGGTCTGTCTGCCCAGATGACCATTCATGCCATCCGGCGAGTTTGTGCGAATCGCAAGACGGCAAAGCAAAAGGGTAGACCCGTCAAAGGGTTCGCTCCTACCTCTGCTACATACGACGTTCGCACCTTCACTTTTAAGGAAGCGGATTGGATGGTTAGCTTGACCATGCTCAAAGGTCGGGAGAAATTCAATCTCCACATCGGTAATTACCAGAAACAGTTACTGGAAGGGCCAACACCCAAATCGGCAACCCTGGTAAAGCGCAATGATGGCAGTTTTTACTTAAACATTCAGCTAGAGTCTGAACCACCAGCTATCCCCGACACGAATGATGTGTTGGGAATTGATTTGGGACGCACAGACATTATCTGCACATCCAAGGGAGAAAAATTCAGCGGCAAACAAATCACTAAAACTAGAGACAGATACAGCCGTGTAAGGGCTTCGTTACAGAAGAAAGCTTCCAAAGGCACAAGGTCTACTCGTCGTAGGGCGAGACAGATTTTGCAACGGTTGAGTGGACGTGAACGAAGATTCCAAACATGGCTGAACCATACCATCAGCTATCGACTGACTCGTACCGCTAAAGCCTCAAACCAGGCGATTGCACTTGAGGATTTGACGGGCATCAGGGAACGTACCAATGAGATGCCACGCTCTAAGACAGAGCGGAGACGGTCTAACAGTTGGGCGTTCTATCAACTCCGACAGTTCTTGATTTACAAAGGGGTGAAATTTGGAGTAGATGTCCGGATAGTAGACCCTCGCTACACCTCGAAAACTTGTCATGGCTGCAAAGTAATTGGCAACCGACAAGGTAAGAAATTTGAGTGCCTAAACCTCAAGTGTGGATGGGTCGGTGATGCTGATGAGAATGGAGCGAACAATATCGCTACTTTGGGGGTTATTGTAAACAATCCCAGAGGCTCCGAGGTAATGTCTTGTTCTTTACAAGATGTTGTCTTGAGGGCTACCAAAAGCCCGCATCGTACCGCTATAGCGGTCGGTGTCGGGTAGTTTACTTATGGATCTCAATGGGGTGTGAGCCCGGGCAACCCATTACAATTTAAATACAGTGTTTGTTGAATGTTTAACACAACCTTGAGCCACCAGTCATGGTGGCGGGGCAATTGAACGTTGCGGCTGCACGATTCGTCAATTGGAACATCGATTTTCTAATAACGTTTTGCAAAACAAACTGTCTATTTGTACTTTTGGACCATCGGATATCCTGGCGCAATCGCTCACCCAGTTTTTGGAGAGCGATCGCTATGCGCTCACTTATTTTCAGGGGGCTGATGAGTTTCTCGCCTTCGTCGAACGAGAAAAGCAACAGCTTGACTGTTTAATTTTACAAGCTCATCCCAACTTAAAGGGCCTCGCCCGTCAACTCCATCGACAATCCATTCTCTTGCCAGCAGTGATTGTCCATCTGGGTTCCCATCAAGCCAGTGAATCAGCAGAAGCCCCAGATTCTGACCTCAACGACATCCTGCTAACTGCCGTCAAATCCCCGGATAATGGGGAGTTTGTCTCCTCCAAAGTGGTCTACCATACCGCTGAAAGCCACATTTCGGTGCCTCAACTCCCCGACATCGGTCGTTTTGTCGAAAAAGCGATCACCCAGTTTATTAATTTTTCCCCAGTTTCCTGGGAAAGCGATCGCAGCAAATCCACCCCCAATTCATCTCCAGACACCTCCACTCAAAACTTTCTCGGCCCTCAGCAGCGGATGCTCGCCGAGAAATTGAGGGAGCGATTAGGATACCTTGGTGTGTACTACAAACGCAATCCCAAACGTTTTCTGCGGAACCTCCCTCCCGCAGAACGACAACATTTTTTAGATGAACTCCAAGCCGAATATCGTGATATTGTTTTGAATTATTTCTCAACTGATGGATCCCTCAATCAAAAAATTGATGAGATGGTCAGTACCGCTTTTTTGGCTGATATTTCAGTCACGCAAATTGTGGAAATCCACATGGATTTAATGGATGATTTTTCTAAACAACTTAAACTCGAAGGGCGCAGTGAAGAAATCCTCTTGGACTACCGATTGACTCTGATTGATATTATCGCTCATTTATGTGAAATGTATCGTCGCTCAATTCCCCGAGATGCTTAATCAATCTTCAGTCCCTATCCCCCATTTTTCTTCTCGGCTCAATTTTCACCCAGTGAATCCATGATTAACCCCAAGAAAACCTACGTTCTCAAACTTTACGTCGCGGGGAACACCCCCAACTCGGTTCGCGCTTTAAAAACCCTCAAAGATATTTTAGAGCAAGAATTTGAAGGGGTTTATGCCCTCAAAGTGATTGATGTCTTGAAAAATCCTCAACTCGCCGAAGAGGATAAAATCTTGGCAACCCCCACCCTCTCCAAAATCCTGCCCCCTCCGGTCCGCAAAATCATCGGAGACCTCTCGGACCGAGAAAAAGTCTTGATCGGGTTAGACCTCCTCTATGAAGAATTACGAGAAGAGCGAGAATTCGAGTAAAATCACTCGCTTCAACCCTGTCCAAACTTCTCTCGATTAAATTATAATCCTAGGTCCATCATCCCTCACCCCTAGCCTTCTTGTCATTTTAAACTCGCCCTATGAATCTTACTAAGCCATCTGGAGATAACGAAGAACGTATGCCCCTTGGCGTCCATAAAATCCGCACCATGATTGAGGGCTTTGATGACATCAGTCATGGCGGAATGCCGGTCGGCAGAACGACCTTAGTCAGCGGCACCTCCGGTACAGGTAAAACCTTGTTTGCCGTCCAGTTCCTCTATAACGGCATTACCTTTTTCGAGGAACCCGGGGTCTTCGTCACCTTTGAAGAATCTCCAAGCGATATTATCAAAAATGCCTATAGTTTTGGCTGGGACCTGCAAGGCTTAATTGACCAAGGAAAACTGTTTATTCTCGATGCTTCGCCGGATCCAGAAGGACAAGATGTGGTCGGAAATTTTGACCTATCTGCCTTGATTGAGCGGATTCAATATGCCATTCGCAAATACAAAGCCAAACGAGTCTCCATTGACTCTGTAACCGCTGTCTTTCAACAATATGATGCCGCCTCGGTGGTCCGTCGGGAAATCTTCCGCCTAGTCGCCCGTCTCAAACAAGTGGGCGCAACCACCATTATGACGACAGAACGAGTCGAAGAATATGGACCCGTGGCGCGATTTGGAGTGGAAGAATTTGTCTCCGATAATGTAGTCATTGTTCGCAATGTCTTAGAAGGCGAACGGCGTCGCCGGACCCTGGAAATTTTGAAATTGCGCGGCACCACCCACATGAAAGGGGAATATCCTTTCACCATCACCAATGAAGGGATTAATATCTTCCCCCTTGGGGCAATGCGCCTCACCCAACGCTCCTCCAATGTCCGGGTTTCTTCCGGAGTCAAAACCCTCGATACCATGTGTGGCGGGGGATTTTTCAAGGATTCTATTATTCTGGCAACGGGCGCAACCGGCACCGGAAAAACCCTCCTGGTCAGCAAATTCTTGGAGGATGCCTGTAAGAGTGGGCAACGGGCGATGATGTTTGCCTACGAAGAATCCCGCGCTCAACTGCTCAGAAATGCTTACTCTTGGGGGATTGATTTTGAAGAACTGGAAGAGAAGGGATTGCTGAGAATTCTCTGTGCTTATCCTGAGTCTGCCGGGTTGGAAGACCATTTACAAATCATTAAAACGGATATCTCGGAATTTAAACCGGCTCGGATTGCGATCGATTCCTTGTCTGCCTTAGCTCGTGGTGTCAGTAACAACGCCTTTCGTCAATTCGTGATTGGCGTAACCGGCTATGCTAAACAAGAGGAAATCACGGGATTTTTCACCAATACCACGGACCAATTCATGGGCGCGCATTCGATTACGGAATCCCATATTTCTACCATTACCGATACCATTTTGATGTTGCAGTATGTGGAAATTCGCGGGGAAATGTCCCGGGCGATTAACGTCTTCAAAATGCGCGGTTCTTGGCATGATAAAGGCATTCGGGAATACTCGATTAGTCAGAAAGGACCGGATATTAAAGATTCGTTCCGCAATTATGAACGGATTATCAGTGGTTCTCCCTCTCGGATTTCCGTAGACGAAAAAACCGAACTCTCCCGCATCGTTAAAGGGGTCCAGGGAAAATCTGGGGAGGAACTTTAACGGGAAGCATCAAAAAAAGGGGGCCAGTTTGAAACTGGCCCCCTTTTTCATGAAGTGTTAATCACCCAACGAGCACGGAGGGATTTGAACCCCCGACACCCAGAACCGGAATCTGGTGCTCTATCCCCTGAGCTACGTGCCCTAACGATCTCCAACTATATCACCTGTTTGATAAAATAGCTATAAGTAAAAATACTTTTTTTCTGGGGACTAGGTTGATCGCAGGGGCATGGGTCCAAAGGATTAACCCATTTCAGGGTGGGGGTATAGAGAAGACACAGAGAGTAAAACCGGATGGGGTATGAAGCTCATTCCGGTCCCCGCCTCTGGCTCCCCCCTCGGCGAGATGCCTGAATCTCTCGGCGTTTCCAGGGAAGGTAGAGAGAAAACTTAAAAAAAGTTAAAATTTTAAGGAAATGTTTAAGATTTGACCTCTCCTATCTCGGATCTAACCGAGCCATAGATTTACAACATTTAACTTGCCACTTTAAATTGACCCCTGCCCAATTCCCAAGATAGTCAAACTAATGAATAAACCGATCGCTGGACGTTATGCTCGTTATATTCGATGGCCTTCCGAGACCGAAGTGGCCCCCGTAACATCCTTCGCACAAGAATGGGCGAAGCGATATGTGCAGAAGCTACAGTTGGAGTCCCAAGAGGAAGAAGACTGGGGCGATCGCACGGGAGTGGATGAGTCTGAGTTAATCACGCGGGAACGGGTGGGGGATGCCCTTCGGCAGTCGTTGCGCTTATGTATCGCGCAAGGGTGGTCAAAAACTGAAATCCTCTTAGCACCCACTTTAAAACAGCATTCTATTGACTCTCAACATCTCAATTCCTGGGAGATTGCGGCGAAAACTCATCAAATTTATGACCAAGCGCTGGAACTGTATATCCAAGGGAAATCTCCGCAACAACTAGCCGGGGCGATATCTCCCATTTTGGGCAAATTGCGACAAGTGCAAGCGACTTCGGAACCCCTGACTCTAGCCTTTGTCAATCTTCAATTTTACTATACTGGGCAGTTGCTATTGCAGCAGGTTTCCCAAACGGAGCGATCGCAACTGGAAGGGTATTTTAGGGTGATTCAGGAATACTTAAATTTACCCCTGCAACGGGTTTATGAAGCGGCAGCAAACTTGGAGTGGAATGACTCTCCCTTACAGGCGGTGAGAAAATTGCTGCCGGTGAGTTCGCAGATTGCCACAGAAATTTGCGATCGCATTCGGCAACTCTATCCCCGCTACCGCAGTAACAGCGGTTCCCTGAATGATGAACGCATCTACAAATCCAGCCTGCGCGATGTTGAAATGTTTCAAGTCTATCTCTGGGCTTGTGTGCTAGAACAAAGTATTGCATCGGTACAACAGGAGTTATTTCCTCTCTGTGTGATGCTCTATCCCGCCTTGGGGGTGCAGTGGGAATTAGTGCGGCAAATGCTCAATCTGTTAGGACGACAATTGCGCGATCGGCTCACATCCGAAGAGTACGATTTATTTGCCCCTTACTTACGAACGATGTGGGAGATGTTTTCTCCGGCAGTCTTCTCCCCTACCACCAAATCGGACCAATCCGAGGCGATCGTTGTTGAGTCCGAGGACTTTTTTGATTCCAGTGAATCTTTGGGGAATTGGGTGGTGGGGTAGGGGGTTGGTTGTCAGGACTTCTGGAAACGACTGAAGTCGTTACTACAAACGGGGGGAGATAACGACTGAAGTCGTTACTACAAACGGGGGAAGATAACGACTGAAGTCGTTACTACGAACAAAGAGGGATAACGACTGAAGTCGTTACTACAAACGGGGGAAGATAACGACTGAAGTCGTTACTACGAACAAAGAGGGATAACGACTGAAGTCGTTACTACGAACATCGGAGAAAGTGCCTTGTACTCCCTGATTTTCTCCTGACTCCGAATTGGGAGAGAATCGCTAAAATGGGAAAAGATGGGGATATTTTTGGAAATTCCCCGTCATTTTGAATCAACACGAGAGGTTAATAAACCAATGGCATTACAACAAGGTGATACAGGTTCGCAGGTCGAACAATTACAGAGGCAATTAGAAAAGTTAGGATATAACGTCGGGCGTTTTAACCCCAACTTCGGCCCTCTTCTTGAGGAGATTGTGAAAGCCTTTCAAGCGGAATCCGGACTCACCGTCGATGGAGTTGTGGGAGAGCAAACCCAAACTGCGATCGATCGCGCCGTCGCCGGAATTACCCTACCTACCCGAGTTTCTCCACCTCCAGTCAGTCCTTCCGGTGATTTTACCACGGGCAACTGGCCGGAATGGCGGATTGTCACCCAAGGCGGATTAAATGCCCGTAGCGGCCCGGGATTTGAATTTCCCGTGGAAACTACCCTCCCAGGCGGCAGTCTCGTCACCCGTCATCCTGATTATACGAATCCGGTACAAGGCGATCGCACCGGCAAACCCTGGTTAGTGATTACCAATCAAGGTACCGCCCAATTTATCCGCGCCAATAATAAATTTATCGAGCCGGATATTCAGTCTTAATTTAGACCAAATAGGACAAGGGATTGCTTTGTTCTGATGGGTGGAAAAGCAGTAGCCCTGTCAAGGTGTATTGAGTTGTAGGGGCGTATTGCATACGCACTCTTGGGCGCAAGCATTGCGCCCCTACAAGAAACAATGATTTTTCGTCATTAAATTTACCTCTTGTAGGGGCGCTTCGAGAAGCGCCTGTCCAAGAAACAATGATTTTTCGTCATTAAATTTACCTCTTGTAGGGGCGCTTCGAGAAGCGCCTGTCCAAGAAACAATGATTTTTCGTCATTAAATTTACCACCTTGACAGGGCTAGTGGAGAAGCAGTTATATTATGTTTGCTTCTCCACCCAGAGTGACCTAACCCCCCAGCCCCCTTCCCTCAGAGGGAAGGGGGAGAAGAGGAAGAAGATGATATTATTATACCAAATCCAGTTGTTAAAAGTCGATTTTCTATATTAGCCCGCGCAGGCGGGCTTCGTCCGTATAGCCCCACCCTTTAGGGTGTGGGTTTTCAATCTATTTCACTCACCTTCCCGCCGAAAAACAACGGATAAATTATTAGCAGGCATTTCCACAATTTCCTGTAAATTTAAGCCATTTTCAAGCGCAACTGCCTCTACCTCCTCTAAATTTCTAACCCCCCATTCTGGGTTTTGCTGTTGCAGCATTTCATCAAAACTTGCATTCGATGGGGCCGTATGTTTTCCCCCTCGTTTATAAGGACCATACAGGTACAAAATTCCCCCCACAGGTAAAATTCGACCGGCCCCTGCCATCAATCCTAAAGTCGCCGTAAACGGAGAAATATGAATTAAATTAATGGCAATCATTGCCGTAATCTCCGATACATTTACCTGGGAATTTTCAGGAGATTCAATTGACCAAACCGACTCGGCAACATTCAGGGGAATCGGAGGGAAAAGATTGTCTGAGGGAACCTCTTTCATCCAGGCGAGAATACTCTCCCGCAACATTGGTTCCGCTTCACTCGGTTGCCAGAAGCGCGGTTTGAGACGAGGTGCAAAAAAAATGGCGTGTTCACCGCTGCCACTGGCAACTTCTAACACCGTTCCCGTTGGCGGGAGAACCCGACGCAACACCTTTAAAATCGGTTCACGGTTGCGTTGCGTCGCGGGGGCGAATCGTCTGGCATCATTGGGATGGTTCATTTCTTTTCTAAATTTTGTCCATTCAGGGGATTAACATTCTAAAATTAGAATAGCAAACAGTCGGACAATCCTTGAGCCTACCTAACTGAAATTATAATGATAGCAAACGAGGCGATCGCCTTAGAAACCGCACCCTCTTCAACCGCTGAACCCGGAGGCAACGACCCCCATCGCTTTGACGTTCGGGAAGTCTGGTATCCCGTCTATTATCTGCAAGATTTGGACCAGTCCAAAATCATGAGATTTACCCTATTGGGAGTAGACTTAGCCATTTGGTGGGATAAAACTGGACAATCTTGGCGGGCATTTGAAGATAAATGTCCCCACCGTCTTGCACCTCTATCCGAGGGCAGAATTAATGAACAAGGTTGGATAGAATGTCCCTATCATGGATGGGCATTTTCCGCAACGGGCAAGTGCGAAACGATTCCCCAACAGAATGAAGGCGGCAAAGCGGAACAGTCAGAAAGAGCTTGCGTGAGAAACTTTCCCACCGCAGAACATCAGGGATTATTATTCGTATATGCTGGGAATCCGGAGAATGCAAAACAGACCAAAGTTCCCCTGATTGACCCCTTGGAAGAGTCGCCGGAAAAGTGGGTTTGTTTGAACACCTTTCGCGACTTACCCTATGATGCCCTCACCCTATTAGAAAATGTTCTCGATGCCAGTCATATCCCCTATACCCATCATCGCACCGTCGGTAACCGTTCCAATGCGAGTAAGGTTGACTTGGAAGTGATTGCTTCTGGAAAACAAGGATTTGAAGGACTCTGGGAAGAAGGACCGCGCAAAGGCACTTTAGGCAGTCAGCAGACCCATTTCATCGCCCCAGGACTGATGTGGCATGACCTCACTTCCAAGCAATTTGGCAGAACGATGACGGTGGTTTATGCAACGCCAATTCGCAAGGGAGAATGTCGATTATTTGCCCGATTTCCCTTCCAATTTGCCTCAAAAGTTCCAGAAACTTTTATTAAATTAAGCCCGCAGTGGTATTCTCATATTGGACAGAATGCCATCTTGGAAGATGACCAGATTTTTCTATACCATCAAGAGCGATACTTAGAAGCAGCAGGAGGGAGTGAGAAAATTGCTAAAGCGTTTTATCTGCCCACAAAAGCGGATTTGTTTGTGCTGGCATTTCGGAAGTGGGTGAATGAGTATGATGCTGATCCATTTCCTGGGGAATCGTTTCCACCTTTGCGATCGCGCCAAGACTTACTCGATCGCTATCATTCCCACACCATCCATTGCCGCAGTTGTTCCACCGCATTGAGGAGAATCCAGAAACTGCGGGAAATAGCCGGAATTTTGGCTGCGATCGCCTGGATAACTGCGCCATTATTAGCTGTCATCGCCACCGAAAACACCGTTCCGACGGTTGCCCTTTCCACCGGAATTACCCTGGTTTTAAGTGCGCTATGGTGGGGATTAGGTAAATTAGAACGCCGGTTCTACGAGGGCCGAGATATCCCCCCTAGGAACCTGCCGGAGAAGAAAAAGTAAGTTGCAACAACCGGCGGGGGTTCAAACCCCCGCCGGTTATTGCAACTACAGCCATCGCTAATTTCTACCCATCGCGGTCAGTTTATGCTATACAGAGACAACGTTTTAGGGTCTCATTGTCAGCTTTTGCTCACCACTCGGGATGCCCTCCCAACCATGTGCAACTGAATATCCACTTAACCTGAGAATTTGCTTGACAAAACTTGGGATTTTGTAATATAACTCATATCATATCAGAAGTTATCGCCCACAAAACCAAGAATCTGTGCCTGTTGTCCGAACGATCAGACAATGAGGTGCCCCGAACTCCACGCAGAGGTATGGTACGGTAGGAATACCGTGCGCCCATTCGCTTAACCGCGCATAGTTTGCCCGAAACCTGCCCTGACAATTCTCAACCATCTGCTGTAGTCGTTCTGAATGCCCACTGCTCGACCCGCCAGTTAGGGTGAGTATCGATACCACCGAATTGCCCTTTCTTGGGGATAATGCTTTTTCCAAAAAGATAAGGAGTAAAATGATGATTCAAAAGCAAGAGAATGAAATCAAAAATTTGATAGAATACAAAGAAACATCCAATCTTAATAGTTTGTTTGAAGTTTCTTTTGGAACAAATGGCCAAATTACTAAATTTATTTTGGATCCACAACTACAGGAACCAATTAGTTTTCTTAAAACAACTGTCTATAGCATCTTAGAACAGCTAAAAACTTCATGGAATCAGTATTACAGTAATTCCTCTGTTGGTAATCTTCTCGAAGAAGAAACCGAAGAAGTTTCTGTCGGTAATCTTCTCGAAGAAGAAACCGAAGAAGTTACACTAGAGACCCAAGAAGAACTAGGATATATAAGAGTCCGGTTAGTAGCAGCGCTGGCAAATTTTGCTTATCAACAAAGTACCAAAAGACAAGACCACGCGAGCATAGATGCTGAGATACACAATGCGTCAACTGGAGATGTGCTTTCCGTTCAAATTAAAACCATAAAGTCCCCTGTATATAATGGAAATTTTTTAAAATATACTCTAAAAATAAAAAATTATAACGATCTTCGCAAACGAAAAAACCAACGGTTTTAGTCGTTGTGGAGGTTCCGAAAGTGATCCGTAAATCTCAAAATGATGGGACTAATTATGCAGGAGTTATCGAAAACTATAAGCCTTATTGGATAGCAACTAATAATTGGGAAGAAGTAGAAAATGAAACGAGGAAAACAATTTATATCCCTCGCTCGCAAATCTTCGATCCGAATACTTTGAAAGAAATCATGGATAAAATTGACAAAGGAGAATCATTATGAACATTCAAGTTTTAGATGAAGAGATCTTAAACGTAATTGAACCTAAACAATTGCAATGGTATGTATTGTCTAAAAAATGGCAGAACACTAAAAACACAGAGCAAGACACTATCTCGATTTGGAAAAAAGAAAATTTAGAACCAGAGACAGTATCTTCAAGTACATTCCCTGTATTACGCCTACCTTTATCTAGAGAGGCAGATGACTATTATAACGAGATTTTAAAAGCACTGGAAAAGTTGGAAGAGATCGAAAAGCGGTCACAGCTCGATATACTAAGAGATATTATGTATATTAATGCCAACATTATAGAAATAAAACTGGACTGTTCAAAAGTTATTTCTATTGGAGAAACATCCAACCTTTTTACAAAGCTTAAACAATTACTGTCGGAAATTATTAAAACCAGCCAAAAATCTGAAGAGACCGACCAATCTGAGAAGTTTTCTTCTGATTCGGTAGACGCCTGGTTAGATAAAATAAAACTTGACGTGATTAAAATCAATAAAAAATCTGTAGTTAGCTTGATTGAGGAAGTTATTCCTATGGATAAGATTCCAGATCGTTCACAAGATAACGAATTTATACTCCCGCAAGCTCCAGATACTCTGACTTTCGAGCCAGTAGAAAAAATAGCTCGTTTTTTAACTGCGATTCAACCTCAAGAGGCTCCATGTAGCTTTCAAGAAATATCCCAAAAACTTGATTCTATAACCGACCTTAAAAGCTATGGATTAAATTTAGATAAGTGTTCGATTTTAATTATTCATTCTCCCTTTGGTAGAACACAGTCAAAAGTAAAATAATGCCTGGAACAGCCAATATCTTGGTTCCTTTGCAGTAGCTTGAGAAACCGGGTTTCTGTTCCACATCTGGGTGAGGTGGCAAAAGTTATGGCAGAAACCCGGTTTCTGGTTCCTTTGCAGTAGCTTGAGAAACCGGGTTTCTGTTCCACATCTGGGTGAGGTGGCAAAAGTTATGGCAGAAACCCGGTTTCTGGTTGCTGAGTGGGGGTGGAATGGGTTCTGCTGCCCTAACTTAGAATAAACTCTGTTGAATAATCGTTTCATCGAGTCTTTTTTGCGCCATTTCCTGGTATTTTTTCACCAATTCGCAGCCGATAAAATTTCTCTCATGCTTGAGTGCTACCACCCCGGTTGTCCCGGATCCGGTAAATGGATCGAGGACAATATCGCCTTTTTGAGTCGAGGCGAATAGGCAGATTTCCACTAAGGGTTCTGGATAGACGGCAAAATGGGTATCCCTGAATTTCCCCAGGGGAATTTCCCAAACCGTTCTCTTGTTTCTGCCTTTCGGGTGAAACGCTTGATCCCATCGACTATCATGGAGGTTCTGATTTCCGGAGTTTTTGCCATGTTCTGGGGTGCTATTTCGTTTGCCAAAGTGATTCCTGCCGCCTTTCATTTTGGACTGTTCCGAAAAGGTGACATGGGGTTCCCGAATCGCATCGGCGTCGTAATAGTAGTCACTGGTTTTAGAAAATAGAAAGATGTATTCATGTTCGGTAGTGGGTCGATTCTTAACCGATGAAGGCATAGCATTGGGCTTTTTCCAAATGATATCGCTGCGGAGAATCCATCCGCTATCTTTCAAGGCAAATGCCACCCGCCAAGGAACGCCGATGAGTTGTTTGTTTCTGTAGGTGTCGCCTAAGTTGACCCAGAGTAATCCATTGTCTTTCAGTTTGGGCTTTAATCGGTCAAAGCAAGTGACCAGGTTTTGAATATAATCGGTGAGGTTTTGTTCTCTGCCAATTTCATGGGGACTGTCTTCTTGTCCGGTATAGTTTCTATGGCCGAAATAGGGAGGGCTAGTTATGATGGTTTGGATGCAATTATCGGGAATGATTGCAGAGGCTGTGCGGATATCTCCGTGAATGACTGTGTTGATGAGGGGGGTTAGGTTAGGCATGATTTTGAGGGTTGAGAAACCGGGTTTCTTGCGACAATTTGGGTGATGTGGCAAAAGTTATGGCAGAAACCCGGTTTCTGGGGTGGGTTGCAGTAGCTTGAGAAACCGGGTTTCTTGCGACAATTTGGGTGATGTGGCAAAAGTTATGGCA
>NZ_JAMXOT010000216.1 GCF_024220515.1 Oscillatoria sp. HE19RPO | reverse complement strand
GTTCGTTCGTAGATCAACAAAGTAGCCCCGTCAATGTCGGAGTAAATGCTTGCGCCCTCCGGAGGGCGCAAGCATTTACTCCGACACATAGCTTCCTTTCAGTTGAAAGTTTGGAGGATTTATATTTTGCAATCCCCTAAAAGGGGAATTTACACCTCTTGCTCCCCCTTCCCTTGTAGGGAAGGGGGCTGGGGGGTTAGGTCTCTTTTCAAAATTGAGATGCTCACCTTTACCCATCCTCTAGGCAGCCGATTTGCTGGTGTAAGTCCTACCCGGGTTGAGATGATAGACCATTTGCCGATAGATTCACCTTTCAGTCCAACCGATTTCACCCAATCGCTCCAAAGGAGTTATTCATGTCTAACATTGACGAAAAAATTAACCAACTTCACGAAATAGTAACCCCGTTTGATGATTTTGAAGATGAAGCCCTGTTAGATGAGATCCAAGGCAACATTATCAAAGCCCACGGACGCAATCATTCCGTTCATTTGTTTTTACAATTTACCGGCAACCCAGATCTGGTGAAGCAGGGGATTAGCAAATTTACGCACAAGTATATCACTTCAGCCCTAGCTCAATCTGAGGATGGCAAGCGATATCGACAGAATCAAACTGTACCGAGTAAAATATTTGGCAACTTATTTTTTACAGCGGCTGGATATCAGTATTTGGGCTATGACCCAACACAGATATCGAATGACCCTTCATTTCTAAAAGGCATGAAACATCCCGATGTTAACAGTCAACTGGGGGATGATGTCCAACAATGGGAAGCGGGATTTCAACAGGAAATTCATGCGCTGGTTTTGCTGGCTGGGGATAAACGAGTCGGTCCGCGAACGGAAGAGGCAAAGCAGTTAGAACGGAAGGACGCGAAGAAACTCCGGAAGCAGCCGTTCCTTTTGGCACAGCAAGTTGAGACGATTAAAGAAGAGCTACAAATCATTGCCAAAGTTGTCCATGAAGACATTGGTTATGTGCTCAGAAGTTCCGAAACTGGAGAAGAAATCGAACACTTCGGATTCCGAGATGGCGTGAGTCAACCCCTATTTCTCAAGCGAGATATTGACCGTGAACGAGAAGAAAGTGACTTTTCTCAATGGGATCCTCGCGCACCTCTCAGCTTGGTGTTGTCCAAAGACCCCTTGGGTGAAAAAGAGGAAAGTTACGGCAGTTTCTTGGTCTATCGCAAACTAGAGCAAAACGTTAAAGGCTGGAAAAAAGATGTTGAAGCTCTCGCGGAAAAACTCAAGGGTTCTGAAAAAGCTGAACCCGCTTTAGCAGGAGCCTACACGATGGGACGCTTTCAGGATGGAACCCCCGTTGTTCTGGAAGATAAGCCTAACTCTCAAATATCCCACGAGAATAACTTTAATTATGCACAGGACCCGCAAGGTCAAAAATGCCCGTTCCAATCCCACGCCCGGAAGGTGAATCCCCGTGGGGAAAGCAAAAATTTGGACGAGGAAAAAATGAATCGGATTGTCCGTCGGGGTATCAACTATGGACCGCTACCCAGTGAAGAACCGGAAACTGATGCTGGACTGCTATTTTTGTGCTTCCAAGCCAATTTAGAAACTCAGTTCAATTTAATGCAGCAGCACTGGTGTAACCAACGCAACTTTTTACGCCCAGATATGGGAACTGATGCGGTGATTGGAGTTGAAAAGAAGGAAGTTGATGCTAACGGTAATTTAGTTGCTGTTACCGAGTCTTACAAATGGCCTACCAAGTGGGGGGAAGCCGGACAGACGCAAGCAGATTTCAGCCATTGGGTTACGATGAAAGGGGGGGAATATTTCTTTGCTCCAAGCATGAGTTTCCTCAAGTCGTTCTTGCCTGAACCCTGCCGGGATATCGTATTTCGCGGCGAGCCTAAACAAGAGATTCAAGCGGCGAAGGATAAGATTAATGAACTTCGGGATTACCAGGCAAGGAACTGGGCCATTGGTATTAATGGAGATACTCTGCAACCGGATGAGTTCCTGAACTTCTTCAATCAGCGACATTTGGAGTTTGAGTTTTATTTGCGAAATCAAGTGGGCCTCGGTGACAATGGGGCTTACGATCGCAACATCCAAACTCTAAACCAATACATCAAAGATGTCCGCAATAAAGAAATTGAGGAATGCGAATATAAAATCGCTGAACTGAAGGAATATCAAGAACTGAATTGGGCCATTGGTTTTGATGGAGAAACCCTGAACCCGGACCAATTTGTGCGATTTTTTGGTGAACGCCATCTACCGTTCCAGTTTTATGTGCAGAATAAAACTGTTTCCTTGGGTAATGAATCGGCATATAATCAGAACATTGACACTCTGAACGACTATATCCGTTCCCTGAAGGATTAGGGAATGATGACGGAGTGGCAAGCCCTCTGAACTCTCTGGGGGGTTCAAGCTTGCCCCTCCCTGAGTGGCAACTGTTGAGATAGGGCAATAATCAGGAGGCTCTGGGTATTATGAAACATCACAAAAAACTGTCCTTAGTTCTGATTTTTACGCTTTCCTTTTTAGCCGGTGGTTCTTCCCGATTATTGACCCAGGAGAATCCCGGGGGGATGAGCCAAGCTGAGGAGAATAATTCATTAAGTCAATCGAACTCCAGAGGTCATTCCGAGTTCAATGTATGGCATCATCTCCAGTCTCACCACTCTGACAGCTATAATCAGTTGGTTGAAAACTTCAATCGGGCTATTGATGATGTGCAAACGTTAGATGAAAATGACACCTCCAACCAATTGGTGTCCTTAACCGAAAGTAATAACCCGGGCATTATCCATCGAAAAACTGAAGATAATCAGGACGAATTTCTGATGGTAACCTGGACCCAACAAAAATATTATGAAAGCTGGACAGAAGGAGAAACTCCGGTAAAATTAGAGCGAACCGTTTGGGTGACGGCAAAACCGGAAGTTTATAATTTTTGCAATGTTACTGCCGGGATTGGCAGCCATCTGGACTTGAGTCGGAAGATGATGCTAGACCTAAGATTAACGCAGTATTTAGGTTTGAAGCCTGAGCCAACTTCCTCGGATAAAAGCAAAGATGCTTTTGTAGAAATTTGGGTAAAAGCAGAACATATTAAGAGACCCTGTAGCGATGGGAGGATTGACCAGAATAATTGTCAAATGGAACCGGCAAAAATCCAAGAAGTGATGGAGGATTTGAGAATTTCTCAAACTGAATATCCTTTTACGGGGTTAGGTTATGCCTATGACTGGGGGAAACCCTCTCCGGTGGGACCGAGCGAGTTTGTGATAGAAGCCAGTCAAGAGAATCCTGTAGAAGTAAAAGTTTCTTTAGTCAAAGATACGGAAGACTACTGCAATAATCAAGTTCTCCCCAATCCCTAATGGCTGTCTAAAAATTAAACTTGACCGCTATAGGGAGTCGGGCAGAAACTGGACCATTTTTTGTTCCGTGGAAGCACCGGGTGACTGATGAGCAGTCGGTCGGAAGATGCTCTCACGGATTAATGGTCTTGTCAGAATGATTTAGGTTCGCTCTATAATAGCAATGGCAGTGAACTGAGAACACAGACAAGTGTAGGAGCAAGGCAAGGGTATGCAGAAGTCAGTAGTGTTCATCATTGGAATAGGTCGTTCTGGCTCAACGTTGTTGGACTTGATGTTGGGCAGCCACCCCCGGGCTTTCTCTCTTGGTGAAATCAGCAAGCTGCCGGAGTTTGTTAGAAAGGGTAAGAAGCTATGTGTCCGGGAGGATAGCACCTTCTGGGAAGAGCAATTCACGGAAGCGGAACGACAAGAGTTGGCAAAGGGAATGAGTGGTCATCGACTGCATCGGCTGATTCCCCTGAAGGTGGAACGGTTGGTCCGGGGATGGTTAAATAATGACGAGATTCTCAATCCCTATACGCAACTGTTTAAGAAAATCGATTGTGATGTATTGGTGGATTCTAGTAAGTATTCTTCCTGGCTGACGCGCCGTTTAGAGGCCCGGGAATTTCAGCAGCAATGGTTGCGACCTTATTTGATTCACATGGTACGGGATGGGCGGGCGGTGATCAATTCTTATCTGCGGATTTATCCAGAAAAGGGGATTGAGGCGTTGAGTCAGCAGTGGTTGGATGAATTGGAGAAAAAAAGGCAAATTTACGAGCCATTTCCGAGCGATCGCAAAATGACCATTCATTACGAAGACTTGGCATCGGACCCCCAAGGCACGCTCCGGCGAGTCTGTGATTTGGTGGGTTTAGATTTTATGCCGGAAATGGTGGAGTATTGGAAGCATGAACATCATCACGTTGTCGGGAGTCGTGGGACTAATGCCATGATTGCCAAGTATCGGGGACAGGAGGCGCAACAACAAGTGCAAGAAATCCACGGGAATTACTATGAGCAGATGAATTTTGAGATTAAGCTAGATCTGCGCTGGCAGAAGGAACTTTCCCCGGAGAATTTAGCGACCTTTGAACGGATTGTGGGCGATCGCAATCGTCCTTTTGCATGGCCCCTCACCCCTGAATCCACCGATTAAACCCCTTGCTTTCATCGGGTAGAGTTCCCCACACTCACCCCTAACATAACCAATAAAAACGGCTCTGCACTCAGCAGAGCCGAAAGACGAAACAACAGAGGAGCGAAACCGGAAAACTATCTAGTGAGCCAACCCTTGTTCTGCGGTTTTATCAATAGGCTTCAACAAATAAAGCCGCACGATTTGCCAGACAGTTGAGATGTAAAGGGGTAGCTTCTGGAAAAACTGCACGATCTTAGGCTGGTTAGAACCTGCGATTTCTGCTATTTTAGCATTATTTTGCGTGCAAGTATCCAATCGGGCAAAGAACTCTGGATGATCGACATCCAAAATTACCGGGAAAACCCGTCCCGCAGTTTCATTAGTCTTGCGGATGACGTGAATATCATACTCACGAGCATCCAGACCGAGCACTGCGTAGAATCCGGAACGCTGAATATCATTCAAAAACATGGTAGCAAAAACCGAGAGTAAAAAGAAACGGCTCCACAGTTTTGCTTTCCAATCGTTTAAGATTTGAGGCTGGGCCTTCATCAAGGCATCAAAGAAATCGCCGTGGCGGTTTTCATCCTGACACCAGTTCTCAAAGAACCGGAAAATCGGATAAATCCGATGTTCAGGATGCGCCTCCAAATGCCGATAAATCGTGATATAGCGCCAATACCCAATTTTTTCCGATAAGTAGGTCGCGTAGAAGATGAATTTCGGCTTAAAAAAGGTGTATTTTTTACTTTTGGTCAAAAATCCCAAATCCAGGGAGAGCTTGAAGTCACTCATCGCCTTGTTCAGGAATCCGGCGTGACGCGCCTCATCCCGAGACATCAGCAAAAAGCACTCAGCTAGAACTGGATTTTTGTCTTTGAGCTTGCGAGCTAGTTCTTTGTAAAGAAGAAACCCAGAAAACTCAGCGGTGCAAGAGCGTTCCAGAAATTCGATGAACAGTTGACGAGTTTCCCCATCAATTCCATCCCAAGATTGGTTGAACTCTTCATCCCGAACGAAGTGGTGCCGGTTGTAGTCGGCGCGGAACTCTTCGAGAATGGCTTGGAGTTCGTCTTCGTTGGGGGAGATGTCCATCCGCGCCATCTCATCAAAGTCCGTGGTGTAGAAGCGCGGCGTCAGGATGGTGTCCTTGGCGGGAGCTTTAACCCCTGGGCGGATTTCTTCAAACGCAGGTTTCTTTAGGGAATCTACCATAGGTGTAGGTGAGGGTGGTGTTATAGCTGATTTGCTTTAGGCGAGGTGGAGACCGACTCAGAAGCTGCGCTAAAGGCGCGACTTCTCTAATGCGAATCGCTCGGCATTTTTATGAATGATGCCTGGTTACGAACTCCAGTCTATCAGGGTATGAGACTTTGGGAACAGTCCAAAGGGTTAAAATTTGCAAAACCACGTCAATTTTTGTAAAGTTGGCGGTAAAAATTCTCAAGGTCACCGGAGTGAGTGAAGCACAAAGGGCTTGAGGGGAGGGATGTTGGAGTCCTCCCACCGATGAGAACAGGGTTTCGGAGGGCATCTGGGAGGGGTGAGGATTCCCCATCTGGACAAGCATCTTCAGGGGGAGTTGTGCCAACATGAAAGTACAGGCATCACTATCGCTTATTGTTTATGAGTTTCTGCCTAAATCCTCAGTGTCAGAAGTCCCAGAACCAAGATGGGGCGCAATATTGTGCCAATTGTGGCGCGAGGTTAAGGTTGGGCGATCGCTACCGTGCCATCCAACCGATCGCGGCGGGTGGTTTTGGCAGAACCTTCCTGGCGATCGACGAATACAAACCCTCCAAACCCCGCTGCGTCATCAAACAATTCCATCCCGACGCCAACATCAGCAGCAATTCTTCCCCCAAAGCCTCCCAACTCTTTCGCCAGGAAGCCATCCAACTCGAACAACTCGGACAACATCCCCAAATTCCCGACTTACTCGCCACCTTTGAACAGGAAGGACGGCAATACCTAGTCCAGGAATTCATCGAGGGTGAAAATCTGGCCGACGAACTGGCCCTATCTGGTTCTTTCACCGACTCCCAGATTCGCCAACTGTTAAATAACTTACTCCCCGTCCTGCAATATGTCCACGATCGCCAAGTCATTCACCGGGATATCAAACCCGAAAATATCATTCGTCGCCGTAGTGATGGCCAGCTCATCTTAGTAGACTTTGGTTCCGCCAAAGCCGTCACCGGCACCAGTATAGGCAGAAGCGGCACCGTCATTGGCAGTGCCGGATATGCCGCCCCTGAACAGGCGATCGGGAAACCCACCTTTGCCAGCGATCTCTACAGTCTGGGAATCACCTGCATCCATTTGATGACCCAAATCGAACCCTTTGAACTCTTCGACCCCCGAGAAGGGGCCTGGGTTTGGCCGGACTACCTCGTCAATAATCCCGTCAGCGATTCCTTGAAGCGGGTCCTCGACAAAATGCTGCAACAGCCCCTATCTCGACGCTATAGTTCCGTCACCCAGGTCCTCGCCGATTTAAACCGCACCGAATCTGCCCCGAAACCCGTCCTACCCTCCCCGAAAAATGCCTTGCCATCGGTGGAAGAATTAGGGGAGCAAATGTCCCGCTTGCAGAAAGAAAAATCTGTCAGACTTGGCGTCAGTTACCTATTATGGATGGCGGGCTTTTTTGGAGTGGGGGGCCTGCATCGGTTTTATAACGGCAAATACGTCACCGGAGTCCTGTGGTTTTGTACCTGGAACTTATTCTGGATGGGTCAAATTGTGGATGGGTTTATCATGCCGGGGATGGTGGATAAATACCAAGACAAGATGAGAAAAAAACTCGGAATATCAGCCACCGGAGTCCCCTTAGCTCCCCAAAATTCGATTAGTCAAACCGTCAGCCTGCAAACCCAAGATCAACTCATGATCGCCCTCGTCAGAGCCGCCCAAGCCCGAGGGGGTTCCCTTTCCGTCACCCAAGCTGTCATGGACACCAACCGAGGCTTTAGCGAAGTCGAACAAGCCCTCACCCAGATGGTTTCCGCCGGTTATGTCAGCGTAGAAAACGACCCCGTTACCGGAGTCGTCATCTATCGATTCAACGAATTGTGATTAACCCATTGTCAGGACTAATTCCGAGTCACCCACTTTTGAGCCGTCAGTCTTTGTACAACGTAAAAGACCAACCCATCCAGGTCAATCTTGCGTTCGTCAATCAAGAAGGGCTCTAAGGTACTCGGTTGGCTCACCCGCTCAAAGCAGGAAAACGCTCTGGGTCCTTTGATCTCCTCCGTGGGGAAATAAACCCGGAAATGACGAGATCCGTCCAACCAGTCCCCCTTAACCTGTGCCCAGTTTTCATCCGAGGTAAACCCGGGCAGGGTTACTTTTTGCTTGCCCCAGGAGATTTCTAAGTCCTCAATCCCCTTTTCGGCAAGGGCTGTTTTCAAGGCCGGGATATAATCCTGTTCGATGAACTCCGCAAAGGGCTTATCTTCTAATGCCGGAGGCTTGGCCTTTTTCGCTGCCGCCCCTGCGGGTTTAGCATCCCCTGCTTTAGCCGCCTTCCCTGGGGGTTTGGCAGCACCGGCTTTGGCTGCCGGTTGTTTGGCTTTGGGTTCGGCTGCCGCATTCGGGTTCTCTTGGGGGTTTCCATTCGCAGGATCGGGGGTGTTCGCCGTTGGCATATCCGTTGCTTCAGCTTTGTCGGGACTCGGGGCCTGCTTTTTAGAGGCGGGTGGAGTCACTGATTCTCCCGCAGTCGGATTCGCCGGGGGAGTCGGCGGATTTTTCGATGCTTCCTCTGGCTTAGGTTTGTCTGGTGACATGGTTTATCCTCTATTAAATCTCGGCAACGGCTCGTTCAATTAACCGATGAGCCAGGGTTTGAATCCCTGTATGCTCATAGTAATTGGTGGACATATCCAAGAATGCCGCTAAATAGTCCAACTTATCATCGGATATTTCGATAAACTGCTGAAGGTTGTTGGCAACTTTTTGGGGGGTTAATCCGCGAGAGGCGACGAAGCTATTCATCCAACCGGAGGTGGAGGCGAAACTTTCCCCAATAAAGCCCAGTTGACCGGCTGCATTTCCCCCAGGAATCATGCTACTGAGCTTTTTAAACATTCCATTTTCTTGCAAGTCGCTGGGGTTCAGTCCGCTGAGTACGGATTGGGCTTTCATGACGAAGTTGGGACCTAGGGGAATTAGACCATCAAAGCAGACGAGGGCCGCCATCCGCATCAGGGATTCGCCGCTATAGTTGCCGAGGGATTTGACAAAATCGCCAATGCTGTCCCCGGGGATGCCGTTGATTTGACAAAAGGCAATTAATTCAGCGACGACTTTTAGGGAAAGGTCGATGGTTTGCGCTTTGTCCGCTCGGGGGGTAATTTTGTTGAGGAAGCCGAGTAAGCCGATTTTTTCTCCGACTTTGTTGGCGAGGGCGGCAGCGCCGAGGGTTCCCCCAAAACTATCGACGGTTTGGTAGATCCACAGGGCCCGTTGATAGCCTTGGGATTTGTCGTTGTAGAGATGGATGGCCCGATCGCCAATTTGTTGGATGACGGCTTGATCGGTCACGCCGGTGACGCTTTTAATGGTGTTTTCAAACCCCACAAGGTTATCCCACTGACCCGGAACGACAAAATCGAGGGCTCGCAGGGAGTGAACCGTTAGGTTATTGGTGGGGAGGTCGTCAACCAACTGGAAGATTGTTTTGCTCACAGAAGTCTCCTGGTGTTGGGAAAATAGGTGAATGGGAATTTTTTGGGCCGGTAAGAGTCGGCTTTTTGGTATCGGTTAGCTTTTGATGGAGGAATTTCTATTATTTCAGTTGCTGGAGTCCATTGAGATTAAATTGCTGCAACCAGGTTTCGCGATCGCTGGCAGTAAAGGCGGGATTTCGAGATTGGATTTTTACTTGGAAGCGATCGCCGACCAAAATCGCTGTATCGTTCGCCGTCAGGGACGAAGACGGATATCCCGCCACTCGCGTGTTACTCTGCTGGAATTTCTGTACCGCACTCGGATTGGTGACGGTATCAGAAATGGATAACATGGCCATATCTTGGCTCCCTTGTTGCAATTTCGCCTCAGCAAACCCTGGTTTTTCTTGGGTATAGACGAGACTGTATCCCCCACTAGCTGAGGGAAATAGGCGGTTAAAGGAACTGCCAGGGACGGGTTGACCCGCTGCGCTGGTGACTTCTGTACTTTGTTGCTGTGCTCCATCCCACCGGGAAGGTTCTTGGACTTCACCGCAAGCGCTCACCAGGAGTAACAACCCCAAGCAAGATGAGAGTAAAATTTGACGCAGACGAGGTAATTTCATCATTTTCTCTTAGTGTTCTATTTTGAACCGCAGGTCATACCTGCCATTTTACTGGGGATTTCTCCTGGATACCGGAGTAGCAGTGGCGATCGGCCCAGGGAGGCCCTCTGAGGAGACGTCACCGAGGGTTCTCTTGGCAGGATGGGCGAACAGAATCGGAGAGTCACCAAGGCACGATTCAGCTTAGGATATTAAAAAGCGGACTTACGGGATTGGCTGTTACGCACCCCAGGCTATGGAGGGGTGGGCAGTCTTGATCTGAACCGATTGGGTACAACCGTAAGTCCATCTCAAGTCAAGTCTTTCGTACTCCTACGTCGTTGATGGATATTATCGAGTTTTTCCAACACAGTGCCGGGAAGTGGTTTTCCCAACGAACCTGTCAAGATCTCCCTGCGGTCAAATCTGTAGCAGGCACAACCGACCTTTGGCTAGACGCCTTGTCATCGGAGGACCCCGAGGCGATCGCCCTTTGCCAAGAGTATCGCATCGATCCGGCAAAAGCATTAGGGGGGGTCCGGATTCGCTGGGAGAATAAACCCATCGACCCTGAACCGAAACAATCGGGTTCCACAGTCCTAGTGGCGATCGCCAATGGTTCACAGCCAACGGAAGGCCGATTGCTTCGCAAATCCCCGACTTCTGAGCCATTACCGACTCAGAGTCGTTATATTATCGGCAATGATGATGTGGTGACGTTCATTGCTGAATCTGACGATCTCTACGAGGAAGAACGCATCTGGTATGCCAGTGATAATTTGCGCCTAAGAACCCATGTTGTCAAGCGATCGGATGGTTTTAGTCTAGCTTCTTTCTACAGTGAAATTCGCATGGGCGGCAAGCCCAAGGAAGCTTAACCCTATCCACCTGTCCATCATTTGCGCTGAAGTCGTTTCTCCTGTTCGTAGTAACGACTTCAGTCGTTTCTTGCTCCTGTTCGTAGTAACGACTTCAGTCGTTTCTTATGTTCGTAGTAACGACTTCAGTCGTTCTCTAATGTTCGTAGTAACGACTTCAGTCGTTCTCTAATGTTCGTAGTAACGACTTCAGTCGTTTCTTATGTTCGTAGTAACGACTTCAGTCGTTTCTTATGCCCATAATTAATCGCTTCAAATTTGTTAGCATAAACACCAATTAATTGATAAAAATCACTCGATTATTTTTGCGGATAAGGGTTTCATTTGGTTTGGAATACCTGGGTATTGAATTACGAACAGGAGCAAGAAACGACTGAAGTCGTTACTACGAACAGGAGTAAGAAACGACTGAAGTCGTTACTACGAACAGGAGCAAGAAACGACTGAAGTCGTTACTACGAACAGGAGCAAGAAACGACTGAAGTCGTTACTACGAACAGGAGTAAGAAACGACTGAATTTGTTACTACGAACAGGAGCAAGAAACGACTGAAGTCGTTACTACGAACAGGAGTAAGAAACGACTGAAGTCGTTACTACGAACAGGAGCAAGAAACGACTGAATTTGTTACTACGAACAGGAGCAAGAAACGACTGAAGTTGGGACGTTTAACAGGAATATAACGACTGAAGTTGTTACTACGAACGGGAGGATTTAGGGGGGCGATTGGGGTTGTTTTTGGGAGACTGCTTTGAGCTTGGAGTAGAAATCCGAGGAGGTTTCTTGGGGGGTGAACTGGTGGATGGGACTGTTGTTGCCGATCGCCTCCTCTGTGTCCCCTGTGTGTGACTCCTCGATCGCATGGGAAGACTCAGAGGAGGGTTTTAAGTCGGTGAAGGTGGGTTTTGGGTTACGGATGGGTTGCACTTGCGGGCGATCGAGCCAGAGGTCCCCGAGTAAATCATCGGAGTGGGGTGCGATCGCCTCGGGGATCTCTGTCGTTTCCGTCTCTTTTGTCCCTGAATTGAGGGTCTGAGAGGGTGAGGCGGATCGCGTTTGGGACTCTCCTGGCTCAAGGGATAACGGTTCGGGTTCCTGATGAGTTGCAGGCACGGGGATGGGCGATTTGGAGTCCGATGAGGCAGAATTCTCCGGGTCCGTGGCGATCGCAGAGGTTTCCAATGCAGCACTCTGTGGGAAATTCTGGCGAGAGGTTTGCCGTTCCCACTGTCGGACATCGGAACTGGGAATCGCTCGGGGGAATATCCCCGTTTGGGATAATTCTCTCAACCCCTCCGTTGATGGCCGTTTCTCCGCTGTGTCTGCGCTTCCTTTCCAACCTTTCGGCAGTTGACTGGACACTAACCGTTCAAATTCATGATTGAAATGATAGAGAGCCTGATTTCGGCGTTTCCAACAGGCTAAAATATGGGTGACGGAGAGGGCCTTATAACGTCCTTGATATAACGCCTCAATCGTTGCTAGACGCACCCAAGCTGCCGGATACTCTAGGAGCCATTCGGCAATCAATTCCCCGGTGCTGTAGCCGCCGAGATCGAAGCTATAGTGAGTCAGCAGTGCCGCTGCACTCTCCGATGCAGTATCGTGGGCCGCTTTGTTCATTGTTGATTGCCTACCGGGTATCCCCAATCTTCTCTACCATGCGCCAGTTTGACCAAGGGTGATTGTCTCTCAATCCTACATCTGCGATCGCCCCTAGCAACAGCTTTTGATATCCCAATCCCGGAAATCCTCCGGAGACTCTCCCCACAGGATTCTGGGAACGAATCTCAGGGGTGACTTCCATGCCTTCAAGGGCAGGCGACAACGGTGCGATCGCGTCCCTCTTTTTTGGCGCGATACAAGGCGGCATCTGCCGCTTTAATCAGGTCATCACCCTCTGTTCCACAATCAGGACAAGCCGAGACACCCAGAGATATGGTAATCTGATCCAGGGTTTGACCTCGATGAGTGATTTTCAACGCCTTGATCCCTTGGCGCAGGGCCTCTGCTCGACGGGCGGCATCTTCTAAATCCGCATCCGGGAAAATCAGGGTCAACTCTTCTCCGCCATAGCGACAGGCAATATCTGAGGTGCGGACATGGGTTTGCAAATAGGTTCCGAGTTCTCGCAAAACCGCATCCCCGGCATCATGGCCGAAGGTATCGTTAAATTGCTTAAATCGATCCACATCAATCATCACCACTGCGAGCGATCGCTTTGTTCGCAAGGCTCGATGAATCTCGCGATTCAACGATTCTTCCAAATATCGCCGGTTAAATAACCCGGTCAAGGGGTCGCGAATGCTCTGCTGGTGCAGGGTTTCGCGCAGCTTTAAGTTGGCGAGGGCCAAGGAGACCTGTTCGGAAACGGTTCGCGCTAATTGGCGCTTCCCGGGGGTCAAAGATCTCTCGTCTTCACTGGCTAAGTACAGCATTCCCAAGGTTTCTCCTTGAGCAATCATCTGCACGCATAGGGACTGGGCGGGGTTATTATTCGAGTGAATATGTTTGCAAGCTAATCCGGCATTGGTGCGATCGATCCAATGCAGGCGACCTCGACGCAATGCCCAACAGTCACTCGGCGAAAACAGCGTATGGGTGGGCAGTTCATCCCCCCACTTTGCCATCGCCTCTACCAAATTTTTGGACTGATTGAGCATGAATACAGCACCGGAGGTCCCCGGAAATAACGGTTGTAGGAGGGTATCCAAGGCTTTATAGGCTTCGTCTACGCTCAAGCAGGCTTGTAAAAACTCGTTCATCTGCCCAAGCATATCCATCTCTTGGTTCCGCAACTCCAGTTCGCTGATCCATCCTTTTAGGTTGAGATTGGCTTGTTGCAACTCCTCTTCGGCACGTTTACGAGAGGTGATATCCGTAGCGGTCCCCAAAATTTGATTGGGTAAGCCTTCGGCATTTCTGGAAAAGACCATATCTCGACTGATAAACCACCGCCAGCGATCGTGGGCGTCTTTGAGCCGATATTCCATTTCTAGGATTTCTTCCTCTTTCAGGAGGATGCGTTGTTGGAAATGTTCGGTGACCTGGGCTACATCTTCAGGATGCAAAATTTCTTGAAAAATGTTTTCTCCCATTTTTTCAATTTGTTCGGGGGTATAGTCCAAAATTTCCCCGATCGACCGATTTTTATAAACATTTTTCCCTTGCACGAGGTCATAAATGTAGAGAATATTGGGGGTAGTTTCAGCGATTCTTTGAATAAATCGTTGACTAGAGAGCAGTTCTGTTTCCGCCTGTTTACGTTCTTGAATTTCCCGCTGTAATTGCTCATTGGCTGCCTTTAATTCAGCCGTGCGTTCTTGGACTTTGATTTCTAATTCATCTTTGGCTAGTTGTAAGTCGGCTTCGGCACGGGTGGCGCGGGCGAGTTCGCTTTGCGCTTGTTGAAATAGGGTGGATTGATTGATGGCGATCGCCACCTGGGTTGCCAATTTTTCTAAAAACTCAATTTCTGAGGGAGTCCAATGTCTGAGATCGAGACAGTGATGGGCAATCAGCAATCCCCATAACTCTTCCCCTTGCAAAATTGGCACCACTAGGTTAGCCCGAACCTGAAATTCTTCTAAAAACTGGATATGGCAGGGGGTTAAGTTGGCGTTGTAAATATCATCGATCGCTCGGGTTTTCCCTTGGTGATAGTAGCCTAGGGAGGTGTCCTCAAAGCAAGTATCTTGAATGACTTTGCCCAAAATTGAGAGGTGTTTATCCCGCACCGATTCAACTTCGACCTTTCCACTCCAATCCGGGCTAAATTGATAAATAATCACCCGGTCCGTTTTTAACATCTGCCTGACTTGGGATACCGTAGTATTCAGAATCTCATGAAGATTCAAGGATTCCCGGATTCTCATGGCAATTTTATTCAGCAGCCTTTCTCTGGATGCCTGTTCATGCAGCTTATTCGTGCGTAGGTTGACTTCTCTTTCTAGTTGAATGTTGCGACTGTGCAACAATTCGACTTTTTCGGCTTGCAGTTTCCACACTTTTTGTTCTAATCCATGAATCACGCCATAAAGTTGACTGGGATCAAGGGTTTGCATTAGAATTCCCTGAGTGATAATCCCCAGCAATTCTCCTTGGTTTCCACAAATAATTAAGCGTTCGACCTGGCGTCGCTGCATTTGTTGATGAGCAGTCCAGACGGATTCCTGATGGTTTAAACATAACAGAGGTGCACTCATGACATCTCCCACTTGGATCTGCTCTAGGTCGAGTTCTAAAGCCATAAAATGCAAAATGTCTCGTTCGGCGATCGCTCCCACAGGTAAGGAAAATGTGGTGGGTTTGATATCCGCTTGATCCGGTAAGGGTTCTATTTTTTCCGTGATAATAATAGAGGCCACTCGGTATTCAGCAATCAAATGAGCCGCTTGCAGGAGGGAGGCGGTCGGGGGAAGGTGAATGATATCGGTTGCCATCACTTCTTCCACCCGTTTTCCCTTGAGTAAATCTGCGGGTTTAAGCACTTTGCGAATGCTATCGAGGGTGACGAGTCCTCGGACATTTCCACTGTCGCTCACCAGGGGAAGATGGCGAATTTTATGACGCCTAAATAGGTTCAAAACTGTAAAAATATCACTAAATTCTGTCTCTTTAATGGTCACAATATCTTGAGTCATGACCTCCCGAACCGTGATGGATTTTAAGTCGATTTTTTCGGCTCCAATTCGGACAAAATCCCATTCGGTTAAGAGGCCAACGAGTTGCTCATCTTCAATCACCACAAGACAGATCGGCCCTGTCTGTGCTGTTTCCCTGGAGTGGACCCAAAGTCCCGAGGACACAGGACAAGCGGTTGTTTCTGGCAGGATTAACCCGATCGCCTCGTCCAAAAAGGTGTCTGGTGAAAGGGTGACCAGTTTTCGCTCAATGGCAGTTTCAGGGGATAAGGAGGAGATGGGTAAATCTTTAAGCTGCATTGTAATTTGTTTTAGAGTAGACATATAAACTAAATAAGTTAGGGTTTAAAATACAGGATGTTGTTGACAAATATGAGGGACGAATGCTACGCTAAATGTAGCAATGGTACCTTAAAATTTAATAAAACCGCCTACTTATCTCAATTGTTGGCTATGATAGTAAAAACTGACATCCCTCCTCAGACGGAAGTTTTAATTGAAATATTACTCTAACAACCCAATAACCATGACCGCCTCAATGTCCGACAGTAACGGTTGGAAACCGGGTTTCTTTGCCCAATCTTTGGAAATTAGCCACAAATTTGAGCCAGAAACCCGGTTTCTTGTCCCTGGGATTAGCGATCGCCCACTGGGGAAAAGCGATTACCACTCCCAAACCAACTAAAATTATTCAGTTGCAGACTCAAAGAACCCACTTGCCGTTCTGGACTAAATCGCAGATTCACGTTATAAGTCCGGCGACTATATTCCATCGATAAATCGGTACTAATTCGTTCCCCGGTATCCAAATTAAACGAGCTTTGGACCCCCACTCTAAACGGTCCATAGACTTGCTGAGTCACCCCGGCTGTCAGTACCTTGGAATCCGCAATTCGGTCGAATAAAAAGGGCGATTCCCCATCTTTCCAAATGCGCGACAAACTTACATTAAAACCCGTATAATCCAGCCAGCGACGGGAAAAATGCCCAAACTGCCCTTGAATTCCAATGCTGCCGGTCAGCGCATTTTGAGTATCATCCGACCCATAAATACTCGCAACTCCTGTTAATCCGCCAAACAGGCGAACGTAGGGAACCACGGGCGCAGGAGTATAACGCAATCCTTCCGTCCTTGTTCGGGGTAAGGCTTTCCCTTGCCACAGTAAAAAGCCCCGAGAAACCGCAGCAGAAGCTTGAAATCGGCTAGAGTCAATGCGATTGTTATCCCGAACTAGGGGCAGAAGGTCGATGCGATCGCTATCGGCATTAATATATTGTGCACTGGCTTGATAGCTTAAATTGATGCCGGTTCCCCCTAAATTAATCACCGGAGAACTCACCACTAAGCCGACATTTTGATGCACGGTTTGATATCCCAATGACCCATTAAACAGGCGATCGCGATAATTATATTCTCCCGATACCGCATGAGTTCCCACCATCTGCCGAACCCGTAATGTCCCCCGCAAATTCTCCTCTTCGTCATTAAAATCAAAATCCGTAAACCTCGCTTCTCCAACAATGGAAGTCGTCGGGGTAGGATTCGCCGCCAACCGCGCTTTTAGTCCAAATAACTGGGAGGGGGTGCCAATTCCATCGGTCAAGGTCCGTTGAATATAATATTGCGGAATTAAATTAATTTGAACAGGTCCGCTGCCTCCGAGGGGAATCACGGTGGTTTCGGCATAAACTCCGCCTCGGTCTTCTTGATCATAACCGAAGCGAACTAAGGAAGGGTCTTGATCGCTGCGATCGAGAATGATTCGTTCTCTTAATAACGGAATCGAGATGCGATCGTCAAAGACTAAACGCGGACTTTTAGCAAAAATTTCATCCTGTAACGGAGAGATGGGACGAAAAGTGGCCCGGGGCGATCGCAACTCCAACTCCGGAGGAGAAAACGGATCATTGGTCATCCGGACATTGGTCCCTTCCCATCCCAAATCATTGAAATTCAGGCGATCGGCTTCAAAGCGAAAGCGATCAATCGTCCCGCCAGTAGTGGGAAGACTTCCGCGACCCCCACCAAAGGTGATACCCCCGGCGGGAGTTATTCGTCTGGGGGGTTCTCCGGCCCGGAGTCGGTCCATGATATTCTGTTGTTGCAAGGCGGCAGCCGAGACATCCGTGGGGAGATTGGGAGAAAAGTCTTCTGCTGTGGTAGGGGTAAAAATATCCCCTTTGGCCCCATCAATACCGCCGCGATTCTGCACGAGGTCATATTCAATGCGATCGCCTTGGAGGACTTGCTGTCCTTTGGCATACACCGCTTCTCCCTCGGCGATCGCCACTTGGGATTCTAAATTAATTTGCAGGCGTTCTGCGTCGATCGCTGCGCCGCGTCCTCTCATCCTGGCATTGCCTTCCCCGGTGACAATTTGCCGTTCGTTATCGAACTCCTGGCGATCGGCTTTTAACTCCAAAGTATCCGCTGGGGCGATCGTCGGTGGGGGGGCATTTTCCCCAGAAGCTGTAGGAACTTCCGCCACAATCTCCCCTGATTCGGGGTCGGTTTCCTCGGCGGTTGTCACCGGGAGTTCTGCGGTTTCCTCTGTTTCCGATGTTTCCTCTGGAGTCGTCACCGGCAGTTCTGCGGTTTCCACTTCCTCCGGATACAAATCCCGAGTCTGCGGTTCTTCGGTTTCAGTCACCGATGCCGATTCTCCTGGGGATGCAGTCTCTTGGAAGGCAGCGGCGTTACGCAGGGTCCATCGCAACCCAATGGATAAGGTCTCGATCGCCTCCGTCTCGGGGTTGTTTTCTGTCGGGGATTCGAGATCCGGGAGTTGCTTTGTCTCCGGTGGGGTTATTGGGGTTTCAGATTGTTCTAATTCTTTGGATGCCACACTCTGCGGACTTTCAACCCGTTTCAGCGGTGAGGAGATTTCTAACGGTGGACCTAAAAGCGCGGCAGAACTGACCCCGTATTCGGGTTTAGTGGCTAGGGTTTCCGGTGGCGTAGGATGAATTTGTCCCGCCAATTCAGTGGCTGAATCATCCACGGAAGCGGCGATCGCCTCGGGGTTGATACTGTCGGGGGAAACAGGTGTAACAATAGCAGGCGGTGGGGGAGGCAGAACCGGGTAAGGCATATTTACAGGATTAGACTGAACAATCAATCGCCCAAACGGGAACCCTTTACCCCGGTTCGCGATGCTTGGGCGACCAAAAGGCCGCCCCTGCGATCGCCATCAAGGTCTAAACATCCCTTGATTATTCGAGGTCGCGCCGTTTTGGGTTACGGGCCGGGTCTCCGTTCAGGAAGCCAAAGACAAATAAGGCCACGAAGAACGAGACAACAACATAAACTACGATTTTAAGGGTCACCATACAGATATCTCCAGTGTTTGGAAAAGCTGTGAGAGTTGACTATCAAGACTCTCCAGTTTTTTTATCATATCGGAAGGCTGTCCCGTTTTATTAAGAAATATTTTTGTTTCGTTCCAGAGTTTAGATGGGCCAATGGATTTGGGTTTCCTGCACCCTGCTGTGGGGACGTCCGTTGGCGATCGCGCGTTCCCCAACTTCTTCGCGATCCAGAATCCGGGTATCACAGTGCTATAAAAACCCGCAGGCTTAAGCCCGGAGGCTACACAGACGAAGCCCGCCTGCGCGGGCTAATACAGAAAACCGACTAATCCAGAATCGGGTTGCCAAAGACCTAGTTTACTCGGGTAGCCCGCGCAGGCGGGCTTTGTCCGTATAGCCCCAGGCTTAAGCCTGCGGGTTGTTAGCGCCATCAGGGTATTCCTATTACAGCCCTAAATCAGTTGTGGAAGGAATCCGGTTGTCAAAGGTCGGTAAAAACCCACACCCTCAAGGGTGGGGCTACACAGACAAAGCCTGCCTCCGCAGGCTGATCGATGAAAATCGACTTTTAACAACCGGATTGGGTATTACAAATCATTTAGGATTGCTATATTACAGCCCGCGCAGGCGGGCTTTGTCCGTATAGCCCCAGGCTTCAGCCTGCGGCTTTGTAGCTAATTAAACAGTTGTTGCATCGCCCATTGCCACCCTTGAATCAGTTTCTCTTCCAGCCAGACGAGGATCTGGTCGAACCACTTCAAAGCTTGCTCTAAGGGGTGCATAATGTATTCCGCTTCGGCAATTTCCACGTCGATCCAGTCGCTTTTGGCCTGGGTTTCGACCTGGGGTGGCAATTGCACCGGAGAGTCAACAGCCGGACTAGGACGGCTAACCCGTGAGGTGGGTTCAACGGTTACCGTAGCGGTGGGTTGGACTGCTGTCCGGGGAACCGATCGCTGGGGTTGTACTCGGCGGTGATTTCCTTTGGTGGATTGGCTGCGTGAGGGCTGGCTGACGGGTCGGGACTGTCCAATTCGTCGGGTAGTCGGATAGGGTGGGTTCAGAAATTGTTCCACCGCCTCGACTCCCCAGAAGGAGTCCGGCAAGCTGTCTAATTCCGGGTTACTGGACAACAACTGCCCCGTCGCCGCCTCAGAATTCCCCGATAAAGGCTTGACATTTACAGGAGTTTGTGATAATTCTTTCCCCGAAACTTCCTGGTGAGTCAACGGGCGATCGCCCTCTGCGGTTAAAGCCCGATCCGGGGTTCCGAAGAAATAATCCACTGCCGATTGAATCAACCGTTGCATTTGCAGGGATAGGGATTGACTTTCCTCTGAGAGTTCGGAGGTCGTGGGGTCTGGCTGGGGGTCTGTGACGAGGGCGATCGCCAGGTTTTGAATTCCCTTCAGCAGAGACTCGCCCTGATCTGCCACGGTTTGGCTGAGGGTTCCTCCCTGGGACAATTGCATCCCTTCCCATCTCGCCACTGCTGCATCCATCTTTAACAAGACGGCTGCAATTTTAGGTTGACCCTGACGGCGAGGGGATTCGGGGCCCTGGAGTTGAGGAACATCACTGACCCCATCCGGTTGCAAAACGAGGGGAGAGGGTTGCAATAAATCCCCAACTTTGGCTAAACTCCGGTCAAATAAATTGCCCAGAGGAACGGGTTGAACTCCGGCGATCAGTTGACGTAAGCGACGCAATCGCTTAACTTGCGGTAACTGTTTCTGGGATGGCGAACCCGTGAGGACCGAATGGGTTGCCTGGGATGACAAACCTTTCGGTTCGAGGTTGTACCCTGCTGCTGCCAATTCCCCATCAATTCTGGCTTGCAATTGTTGCTGCTGGACGGGGGAGAGAATATCTAAAATTTGGTTGCGATCGCTGATTAGAACTAAACTCCGCGTTTCCAGCAAGGTGGCAATCCCTTGAATCACCGGACGAGAAGTGGCAATTTCCGAGGCGGGAGTTGCCACGGTTAGGGATTGTTCCGTTGATGCAACGGGGACAAGGGTTCCCGGGCGATCGCCCTTCACCCCAAACCGGGCGAGAATTTTCCCCGGAATCCAGTTTAGTACCCGTTGCCGCAACCCAGTCCGTCCAGAGGTTAAAGCGAGAACTTCCTTCTGTTGAAGTTGGGGTGAGTTGTCCTCTTCTGTAACCAAAACTTGCCAGGATTCCTCGGTATCCGCTGTTGTTGCAGCAACTGTTACCAGTTCGACCCCACTCAAGACGCGGGCGATCGGGCGATCGCCTTGCGGGGTTTCCGAGAGTCTGTCGGATTCTTCCGTCCCGGGATTCGCCTCAGCAGTCCCCAGGGTTTTTGCTGAAGATTCCGACGGGTTAGCGGTTCCCGCCAACTGCTTTCCTACAAACCGGGTGGCCTGATACACTGCATAGACCGGAATCAGTAAATAATGGCCCCCAGTTTGGGCAACCCAGCGGATTTGCTGTCCAGCCTTTTCTAACTGGGTCGCCAGTTTCCGAGACCCCGCTTGCAGAAACTTGAATAATTTACTTTGATATCGACCGGAAGAGGACATAATTTTTAAGTTAATCAGTTTGTTCGGGGGCGGATTTCATATTGACTATCCGCAATATGAACCTCTGTAACGGGTTTTTTTTATAAAGAATGCCTGGAGAATCCCTAACCCGTCTTTTAATGATATCGAAAATTTGAGCAAATTTATGCCAGATCCAAACAGTGAAATCACCCGATCGCTTGAGAAACTACGGCAACTGACCCGGGTGAATGCGATCGGTAGTTGGCGATACCGAATTGCCGATTTATCCGTGGAGGAAGGAACAGCCGCAGACACCTGGGACCAGTGGCAGCAGGCGGAACTCAACGAAAAAGGACATATCCCCTGGACTCAAGGACAGCAGACGATTTGGTTAGGGTTGCGATATCAGGTTCCGGACCAGTTGCAGGGGTATCCGGTAGCGGGATTAACCTTGCGCTTGGCCCTAACCTGGTGGGCCGATGAGGCCCAAATTTTTGTGAATGGGGAGTTAGTCCAGGAAGGGGATTTATTTGATTGTGTGACCCGGGTGATGATTGATGAAGCAGTAGAACCCGGTCAGGGGATTGATATTGCTTTAAGATTAGTCAGTCCCGGACATGACTGCGGGGCATTAGTGCGATCGCTGTGGATTTATGAAAAAAGCTATGAACAGAGTTATGAAAGTTGTATTGATCCGGGATTTATTGCGGACGAATTAGCGGTAATTGGTAAATATTGGGGAATCTCATCCGATGCCGAGACGAAGTTGCAGCAATTACAGACCCAGATAGAGGCGATCGCCTGGAATAGCTTACCCGATGATGTTCCCCAATTTGAGCAATCCCTGGCTGAATTGCGAACCCATTTGACACAACAGTTTCAACAAACCAGTAAACTATTTTTACTCGGTCACGCCCATTTAGATTTAGCCTGGTTGTGGCCCATTGCCGAAACTTGGGATGTTGCAGAATTTACCTTTGCCTCCGTTCTGGATTTAATGGCAGGATTTCCTCACCTCACCTTTGGACATTCCACCGCTGCCCTCTATGCTTGGATTGAAGACAATTGTCCAGATTTATTTGCCGATATTCAAGCAGAAGTTGCCGCAGGACGCTGGGAAGTTTTAGCCGGATTGTGGGTAGAACCGGAATTAAATATTATTAGTGGGGAATCAATTTCCCGACAACTGTTATATGGACAACAGTATTGTTTAGAAAAATTTGGCAAACTCTCTCCCGTGGCATGGCTGCCGGATACCTTTGGATTCTGTGGACAATTGCCGCAATTGTTAAAACAAGGGGGAATCGAATATTTCGTCACCCAAAAGTTGCGATGGAATGATACGACAGAATTTCCCTATCCGGTTTTTTGGTGGGAATCTCCTGATGGAACGCGAATTTTTAGTTTAATGTCCGCCCCAATTGGAACCGGAATTGAACCTGTGCAAATGGCGGATTATGCCTGTGATTGGGAACAGAAAACCGGACTGAAAGAGAGTTTATGGATACCGGGAGTGGGTGATCATGGCGGGGGTCCGACTCGGGATATGTTAGAAGTTGGCGATCGCTGGCGGGAGTCGCCCTTTTTCCCAGCAATGGAATTTACCACTGCTGAAGACTATTTGCGCCAGTTGCAACAGCAGGGAGAGTTTCCAGTTTGGAGGGATGAATTATATCTGGAATTTCATCGCGGCTGTTATACCACTCATGGAGACCAAAAACAATGGAATCGCCGCTGTGAGGGGTTGTTATATGAAGCAGAATTGTGGGCGGCAGTTGCTACAAGGTTGACGGGGACGGAGTATCCGAAAGGGCAAATTGAAGCCGCTTGGAAAGGGGTGTTATTCAATCAATTTCACGATATCCTACCCGGTTCTTCGATTCCGGAGGTGTATCTGGATGCGAATCTCGGTTGGCAGGAAGCGGAAGAACAGGGACGGGAAGTGTTAGAACGGGCATTGGAGGCGATCGCCTCACAAGTTGCCGGAATTCCTCCGGTATCAATGCCATCCGCCCAACCGATTATGGTGTTTAACTCTCTCAATTGGTCGCGATCGCAAGTGGTTTCCCTAGAGTTACCGGAATCCGCTGCAACTGGGATGGAATGGCAAGTGTATGATAGTCAGGGAAATCGAGTGCGATCGCAACTCACCCCTACGCATTTATTATTTGAATGCCAGGATATTCCCTCTATTGGCTATCACGTTTTTTGGTTAGGTCAATCCGAACTCAATCTCAATTCTTCCTCCCCAAAAGCCGATAACGAATTTATCCTAGAAACTGACAAATTGCGAGTTATAATTGACCCCGAAACTGGCAATATTAGCAGCATCTATGATAAAATAAACAATTGGGAAATTCTCCAAGAACCGGGCAACCAACTCCAAGCCTTTGAAGATAAAGGCCAATATTGGGATGCCTGGAATATTGACCCCAATTATCACCAACATCCGCTTCCTTCTCCTACCCTGAAACAGATTCAATGGCTAGAACGAGACACACTGCAACAACGAGTGCAAGTGGTTCGCCAATTGGGACAATCGGAGTTTATTCAAGAGTATATTATCCAATCCGACTCCCCCTGGGTAAAAATTGCCACAACGGTGAATTGGCAAGACCGCCATGTCATGGTAAAAACGGCATTTCCTCTGACTATTGAGGCGGATTTTGTCACTTATGAAACCCCCTGTGGTGCAGTGGAACGAACCACTCGACCCCAAACCCCCGCAGAAAAAGCCAAATGGGAAGTTCCTGCTTTAAAATGGGCCGATTTAAGTGGAAAACAAGGGGGAGTGAGTCTCCTCAATGATTGTAAATATGGCTATGATGCCACCCCCAATCAATTGCGTTTAACCCTTCTGCGGGGTTCCACTTGGCCGGACCCCGAGGCAGATTTAGGGTGGCATCAATTTACCTATTGCATTTATCCACATGGGGGAAATTGGCAGTCAGCTAAAACGGTTCGACAGGGATATGAATTGAATTTACCCTTGCAGGTTCGTTTGATAGAGTCAGTCTTGGAACAGGGGGAAAAAACTCTAGGTTTGCAGGGGAGTTTTTTACAGTTGTCCGGAGAGAGTCTGGTTTTGATGGCATTTAAACAGTCGGAAATGGATGCAACAAAATGGATTATGCGCTGTTATGAATCGGAAGGAAAACCGACAGAATTAGTGGTTCAGAAGGAATGGCAGAGTTTGCAAGGGGTGGATTTATTAGAGGAGAATTTAGATCGGGTTTGGGTTAAGGGGGAGGTTGTGCCGATTTCTCCTTGGAAAGTGGTGAGTTTTCAATTCGGGGATTGAGGGGTGATGCGGTAGGTTGACGATCCGGAAACGACTGAAGTCGTTACTACGAACTCAGATAAGAGAACGACTGAAGTCGTTACTACGAACTCAGATAAGAGAACGACTGAAGTCGTTACTACGAACATAAGAGAAGCAGCAATTCTCCCCGTTTGTAGTAACGACTTCAGTCGTTTCCGGATTCAAGGTTTATATAAAGAAGCAGCAATTCTCCCCGTTTGTAGTAACGACTTCAGTCGTTTCCGGATTCAAGGTTTATATAAAGAAGCAG
>NZ_JAMXOT010000215.1 GCF_024220515.1 Oscillatoria sp. HE19RPO | reverse complement strand
CCAACAAATAAATCATCCTTGCTTTGATGCGATCGCACCTAACAAGGCTCTTTTAGCCCGCGCAGGCGGGCTTTGTCCGTGTAGCCCCACCCTTCAGGGTGCGGGTTTTTTGAAGGTTTTATTTTTTGGAGTTCCCTTAGAGTCTAGTGATAGGTCAGATCTCAACAGCAATTGTTTGTCATCAGCGCTATGTAACCGAGGGAGGATCGCTGTTCAGGGATAATCGGGGACCTCTCAACTTGGCATCGCTGCTTCCAGCTTGCTTCCAAGGCAAATGAAAGTAAATGGGCCAAATCCGTTCGGTTGAAATAACCGACGCGACGACTCCTTAATCCCCAAACTGTACTGGAGGCTACCGAAATCCATCGCAGTCCAGTGTTGCCAAAGGCCAGGGGAGTGCTGGAGATGATGGTAGCGTTACTCCTCTAATCTAGCAGCGATCGATATCACCAATGAAACCCGTCTTCTGCACCCAGGGGAAACTCGTCAAAATCCCGGGAAAGCGCCTATAGTAGTGATCTGCTGCTAATTTTTATCCCAGAGGTTATTCATGTCCCGGTTTCGCTTTTTTTCGTTGACTTTAGCCTGCTGTTTGATATTCGGTTTTGGATTGTTCGGTTGTACCAGTCCCAATGGCACAAGTGCCAATTCCGACCTCGAAGCACAAGTCTTGGAGATTATTCGGAATAATCCTCAAGTCATTGTTGAATCCGTACAAGCCTATCAGGAGGCTCAACAAAATGATGTTCAGCAAGCAAGGCAGGCTTTCTTACAGCAGATGAGTACCAACCCGGCAGAAATTATCGGGAATTCTCCCGTTAAAGGTGCTCCTGAGAAAAATATCGTGATTGTGGAATTTTCCGATTTTCAATGTCCGTTTTGTGCCCAAGCTCACGAAACGGTGAATCAGTTTATGGCTAAACATCAGTCTGAGGTCACTTTGACCTACAAGCATCTGCCCTTGAGTCAGATTCATCCCCAAGCCCTGCCCGCCGCTCAAGCGGCTTGGGCGGCTGGACAGCAGGGGAAATTCTGGGAATATCATGATGCATTATTCCAACAGCAAGAGCAGTTGGGAGAACCGTTATATGGGACGATCGCCCAAACGTTAAATTTAGATTTGGAGAAATTTAACAGCGATCGGCAGAGTGAAACCGCCCAAGCTGCCATTGAGGAGGACCTGATGCTGGCTCGCAAATTAGGCATTAATGGAACTCCGTTCTTTTTCATGAATGAAGAACCTTTCTCCGGGGCTGTAGAACTGTCGGAAATGGAAACAATTTTAGATCGCATTAAAAGTGCTGGGAGATAAATTATTCCCCCATTTGATGACAAGTCCCGTCAGCTTGCTCCCCGATTAGGACAACAACAATCCAGGTCGTTCGCCAAATTTATTCAAAATTCGCACGACCTGGAACAAAAGAAACGAGCAGACTGTCTTTAAGAGTTTTTGGCAAAAAATCATCGGCTAAATCACTTCTAACTCTCCATCAAATCTCTGGAACTGTCCGAGTAAGTAGATAGGTGAATGTTCTGAATGTTTAGCCCGGTGGTTTGAGTTTTTGCCCTCTAGTTGCTCAACCAAGGGGGGAGAACAAGACAATCCCAACCCGGTTCTAGGTGGCGTTCTAATCAGCCATGAAAGGCGTTTTTTAGGGGCAGCAGGGTGGGAAAAACACCCCCCTAGAAGAAGTGGATAAAAGATACCCTGAAGATCGCCTTGCATCCGGCTTAAATGGGTCAGTTTAGGAAAAGCGCCTCCCCGGGCGATCGCCGAGTTCATCATGCCTTGGCGATCGCGACAGCATTCCTCTATTAGGGCCGTTACATCCCCGACCCTGTGCTCAAAAGTCCAATCCCTGTCGGATATCAACGTTTGGGGCAGTTTTTTCGCTATAATCCCATAACTTGAATTCTCTGTGGAAACTGGGTTAAAGGCTACATCCTACTGAATCCAAACCTGTCAATTATAATTGGAGATAATTCTCCGGTTGCCAAAAAATGGACAGTGCGATCGCCGGTTTTGTCACCTGGAAACCCTATGAACTGGGCATTTTTTCAGATCGATCCACCCCCTAACGTTGAAAAGTTCCCCCGTCGGCAGTTGGAATTGGGTGTTGATCCCATTAATTCAAGTCTTTTAAGGTAGAGTCTTGGCGATCGCAGTGCATCACCCCATCCACTCCCTCTTTTGTATCGGGAACTCCCAGGGAATACCACTCTTGTCTGGGTCCAGTTATTTTGGCAGACTGGAGAAAAGGCGATCGGTTATTTGAGCTAACCCCGAATGATTTCCCCCGATCGCCCTTCCCAAAACTCGATTTCAGTCGAGGATTTCACTCTATTGTACCCCTATTCAGATCTCAGACAGCATAACTTATGACCAGTGGCGCTTTACCCAATGGGCAGCAGCCAGATTCCCCTAATCTGGACGGGCAGTCCACTCCCCTTTATAAAAATGAAGAAATTATTTATAACTTTTTCCTAAACTTGGTGAACACGAATTCTCCAGAAATCGTCACCATCGAGTTTAAAACTTTATTCATTGAATTTGTAAATACCGATAAAAACACCGATGCTTGGAATGTCCTGTTTCGGATTATTTATGCTGAAGATGAAGAAAAATTTCATAAAATCCTTAATCGATGTTGCTACATCCTCGTCAATAATTGGCAATCAACTCGCAACAATGCCGCCATTCAAGACCTGATCCAAATGTTTCAGGACAAAACCATTGAATCCTATACGGCTTCCATGAGTTTGCACCGACTCCGAACCTGGTTAACTAATTTTTCCAATAGTGAAGATTACAAAGCCCTGGAACTGTTTGCCTCTCGCAGCGAAGATGGTCCTTGGAGTCATCGCTATTCGAGTTACTTATTAGCCCATCAATCGGTCTTTGGTAAATCCAAGGAACAAAAAGAAGCCGCCAAAGCCCTCTCCCGCCAACTCAAAGAACGGTTTAAGTTTGACCTCGCCATGTACACCGCTCGGTCTCAAACTCAAATGATGCCGCAGGAAGTACCGAACAAAAACCCCACGGGTTTAGGCAATGATGTCCTCCGACTGATTAAAACGGTGGTCGCTAAAAAAGGACCTTATAATTATGTCAATTTGGCCCATATTTTTATCAATCAAACTCAAGGAGGTACTTACAAATCCTTTAAAATTGCCCTCAAAAAATATTTAATCTTCTCCGTAGAACATCAGACATTTGTTGACACCATCAATAACAAACTTTCCAGCAAACTATTAGAACTGGGCAAAAATCATGATGAGGAAATTCTCACCCCTGTCTTACTCAAAAACACTTGTAAAAAAACCATTGAATTTTTAACCACGGAAAACGGCAAAGAACCCTCCTTGCTGTTTATTCTGTTATTGGCCAACGGCAATCCCATGACCTTAGCGATCGTCCTGTTGAAGCTGGTTTTAATCTGCAAATCCTGTTCCCCTCACTTAGAAGCCTGTTTAGCCAATTTAATCCGCTACTATGAGGAACAATCTCAAACTGAATGCAAATGGCTGATCAACTTTTTAGAAGTCGTGCGAATTACTTTCGCCATTTATGCTGACAACGTAGAATATAACGTAGTGAGATGGGATGGAGACTCCACCACCGGCTTCTCCGATAGTGAGAATCAAAGCTACCGGATTTTTTCCTCGGTGAAGCGCCCGATATTGGAACCCGAGGATGAAGGATAAAACGCACTCCGGTGGGAAAAGCGTTACACTTTGGCGATAATACCTTGATGATTTGATATTCATGCTTTCATCCGAAACCCAAACCCCCAAACCCCCCTCACCTGTTGCCACCACTGCCCTGGATGTGGGCGGCATGAAATGCGCTGGTTGTGTCCAAGCGGTAGAACGTCAACTCACACAACAACCCGGGGTCATTTCTGCGCGAGTCAATTTGGTCACGGAAGTGGCCGCAGTGGAGTATGAACCGGACAAAATTGACCCGGCACAATTGGCCCAAAAGTTGAGTGCATCGGGATTCCCCACGGAACTGCGTTCTACTACCCCCGATAGACAAGGGGAGAATGCCCAAACCACTCGCCACCGCCAATCCCTTCGCGCCGCTATCTGGAATCTGGCAGTCGCCACCCTGTTAATCCTCCTCTCCGGTTTAGGACACCTCGGCCAACTCGGATTCCTCAACCACATCGAATTCCATTGGGCCCTAGCAACAGCGGCGATCGCCATTCCAGGCCGTCCCATCCTCGTCGAAGGGGTCCGCGCCTTATGGCGCAACAGTCCCAACATGAATACCTTAGTCGGATTAGGCGCACTCAGTGCCTATCTCGCCAGTTGCATCGCCTTCCTGTTTCCCCAACTCAAATGGGAATGCTTTTTCGATGAACCCGTGATGTTACTCGGATTTATCCTCCTCGGACGCACCTTAGAACAACTGGCAAGACAGCGCGCCTCCGCCTCCCTCCAGGCCCTCATCTCCCTCAAACCCGCCACCGCCCGCTTAATCACCACCCCCCTCTCTCCCACAACCGATTCCAACTCCCCCCCCTTCACCCTGGAAATCAGCGCCGATCGCGTCAAAGTTGGGGAATTTGTCCAAGTCCTCCCGGGAGAAAAAATCCCCGTGGATGGAGAAATCATCTCCGGCAGTACCACCATTGATCAGTCCATGTTGACCGGCGAATCCCTCCCGGTCCTCAAACAAACTGGCGATCCCGTGGTTGGGGGAACCCTCAATCAATCCGGGGTTATCGCCATCCGCGCCACCCGCATCGGGGGAGAAACCACCCTCGCGCAAATTGTCGCCCTCGTAGAAGAGGCCCAAACCCGCAAAGCACCGATTCAACACCTCGCCGATACCGTCGCCGGATACTTTACCTACGGCGTCATCACGATCGCCACGGTTACCTTTGCATTTTGGTACTTAATCGGCACCCACCTCTTCCCCCAAGTCTTACAACCGGCAATGCAGTTGACCCCCCTGTTACCGATGGGAGGTCACCTCCATTCCCTGATGGAACCGACTTCCCCGTTGTTACTGAGTCTTAAACTGGCGATCGCCGTCTTAGTCATCGCTTGTCCCTGTTCCCTAGGACTCGCCACCCCCACCGCCCTCCTCGTCGGCACCAGCATGGGTGCAGAACGGGGATTACTGATTCGCGGGGGAGACATTCTCGAAGGCGTAGCGCAACTTGATACAGTGATTTTTGATAAAACCGGCACTCTCACCACCGGGGAACCGGAAGTCACCGATTGTCTCTGCATTGACTCGGTGGATGCCACAGCAATGCTGCAACTTGCAGCAACAGTGGAAAGCGGGACGAATCATCCTCTTGCCAAAGCGATTTTAATCGAGTCCAAAACCCGGAATCTTCCCCTCCTGAGTGGCGATTGCTTTCAGACGCAACCGGGATGCGGGGTTTGCGCAACGGTGGAGAATGATTCTGTCCTGTTGGGAACCGAGGACTGGTTTAGGCAACAGGGGATAGAGATTTCCCCAGACTGGAGTTCCCGGATCCGAACACTGGCAGAAGCGGGTAAAACCGTGGTGTTAGTGGGGAAAGGGGGAGAATTAATCGGGTGTATTGCTGTGCGCGATCGCCTGCGAGAGGATGCTCAATCCACCTTGGATGCTTGTCGGGAAATGGGATTACGGGTGATGATGGTGACCGGCGATCGGCCAGAAGCTGCCCAGGCGATCGGGCAATCCCTGGGACTCAACCCCACGGATATCCTCGCCGGAGTCTCTCCTGCCGGTAAAGCAGAGGCGATCGCCCACCTGCAATCCCAGGGTCAATGTGTCGCAATGGTCGGAGATGGCATCAATGATGCCCCTGCCTTAGCTCAAGCGGATATTGGTATTAGTTTAAATGCCGCCACCGATGTCGCCGTAGAAACCGCAGGTATTGTTTTAATGCGGGATTCTCTCCTAGATGTGGTCAGTTCTATCCACCTGAGTCGCGCCACCTTTCGCAAAATTCGGCAAAACTTATTTTGGGCTTTCGCTTACAATATCCTCGGCATTCCCGTCGCTGCCGGTCTGTTACTGCCTCTGTGGGGAATCTTATTAAATCCTGCTACTGCCGGTGCATTCATGGCCTTCAGTTCCGTGAGTGTCGTCACCAATTCCCTACTGTTGCGCCGCAGTGATTAGACTTTTGGCTGTCATTATAAAAAGCCCCCCTTCTTAAGGGGGGTTGGGGGGATCTCTCCGGAATGAAAGCATGAGTTCTATAGCGGTTTCCACAGTTATTCGCCTACATTTGGGGGAGTGCGAGCATCTTGCTCGCTCTTGTCAAGAGCGAGCAAGATGCTCGCACTCCTCTCGATATCTGTAACTCATGAGTCCGGAAATGGCTATATTCTCAATCGGTTCCCATTGCCCCTAATTGGCAACCACTACCCCGATTAACTCGCGGCAGTTTCTAAAAGCTCCCAATAGCGATTTTCTGCGATCGCCTCCGATAGCAAATTAAACATTTGCCGACAACGGTTATCTAAATGCAGGGGCAATTCTTCATTTTTCATCACCACATTCATCCCCACTTCATCTTCCACCCCAACCGTTCTATTGATTAACACTTCCACAGTCACTAACTTGGTAAATGGAACTTCTCCCGGTTGTTCCCGTGCCATAATATAGTCCACGGTTTCGTAAATAATATTCAAAGAAGCAGCCTCTAAAATTTCTCCGAGCAAGGGCCGGAAATTTTCCAAAGGAACTGCAACGATAAATAAGCCAGTGTAGCGAGCCATAGGCAATTAGGGGCGTTCGACGGTTTGATTCTCCCGATCATACTCAATTAAGGGTCTTAATTCAGGATGATGAAGAGATGGACATTTTTTGGAGCTTTTTGCTCCCTTGCTCAACCGGACTAACCCATTCTCTCTCTACTCCGTAGGGGCGATTCGGGAATCGCCCCGCTGTTTAGGGTTCAATTTGCTTTCTTGGCATCAGTCCGGTCAATTCACCACAGACAATAATCTCTGGTACTCATTTTCAGACTGACCCAGAGTGATCGCCCACAGGCTAAACCGGATACAGTCTAAAAAATTAGTTATTCGTGATGTTAAGTGCTTTTTCCGATTTGGTCAACTGTACAGGGTCACGGGTCATCATCTTCACAACCAGGACCAACTGTAACCGTTTATCTTTTATCCGGGCATCCCGCATCCTTGATGGTGATGAAGCGGGATTCTAGGGATTGGATCGGGCTTAAAAAATTGGGGCTGACCGCAACGCCGTCTTACCTCAGCTTCTGACCTGGAAAAACCAGGTGGGCATCGCGGCTCATAGCTTTACGTTTCCGGATACAATGTCCGGTTTACGGCCACTAGAACTCTACGATTCCCTTATAAATTAAGGCATAGATCATAAAACACTATTGGCAGTCACCAACGTTGCAGTTCAGCTATCTCATTGTAATCTATTTCACCGAAATGACAAGGGGGGTTCGGGAATAATTTAAAGGGACCTTGGTCATTGGTCCTTGGTCATTGGTCATTGGTCCTTGGTTCTTGGTCCTGGGGAGATGGGGTTTTAATCCTAGCCCTGCCAAGGTGTGTAGATTGTAGGGGCGCAATGCTTGCGCCCTCTTTTGGGCGCAAGCATTGC